>CAYVBN010000569.1:0-11143 GCA_964449645.1 uncultured Hyphomicrobiales bacterium | reverse complement strand
GTCTGCGCCGGCACGGTGTGGAACATGAACTCGATGTCGGGCACGTCGAGATCGGGGCGCGTCTTGATGAATGCGTGCAGCCCCCCCGGCACGACCGTTCCGGGACCGGTGCCGAAGAGATACGCGCGCAGCATGCTCACCGCCATGCGGTCGAAGCGCATTTCCCGGTGAAAGCTGCCCGGTGAGCGCCGGGCATAGCTGATCCAGATGCCGAGATGATCCTGCAGATTGTCGCCGACCGGCAGATCGGCCACCGGCGTGATGCCGAGCGCCTTGAGATGATCGGCCGGTCCGATGCCCGACAGCATGAGGAGTTGCGGCGAGTTGAACGTCCCGCTCGCGATGATCACCTCGCGCGCGGCGCGCACGGTGTCGAGCGCGCCGCCCTGCTCGAATTCGATTCCCGTCGCGCGCGTGCCCTGCATGAGGATGCGATGTGCATGGGCCCGGGTCTTCACCGTCAGGTTGGGGCGGCGCAAGGCAGGCCTCAGATAGGCGCGCGCCGAGGACGAGCGGCGGCCGTCGCGGATCGTGTATTGGCCACGGCCGAAACCTTCCTGACGTTCCGCGTTGTAGTCGTCCGTGACCGGATAGCCGGCGGCGCGCCCCGCCTCGGTCCAGGCGGTGAAAATGGGATCCTGCGTGCGCGCGAACTGGGTGCCGACCGGGCCGGAATCGCCGCGCCACCTGTTGGCGCCGCCTTCCCATGTCTCGCCGCGACGGAAGTAAGGCAGCACCTCCTCGTAGGACCAGCCCGTCGCGCCCTGCCGCGCCCAGCGGTCGTAGTCGCCGCGATTGCCGCGCGTGTAGGCCATGACGTTCACCGACGAGCATCCGCCCAGAACCTTGCCGCGCATCGCCTCGATCTTGCGGTTGTCGAGATTGGGTTCGGGCTCGGTGTGATAGCCCCAGTCGTGCATCTGGTACTGGTGCAGCTTGCCCATGCCGAGCGGAATCGAAATCAGCGGATTGGTGTCGCGTCCGCCCGCCTCCAGCAGGAGCACGGACACGTCCCGATCCTCGCTCAGCCGGTTCGCGAGCACGCAGCCGGCCGATCCGGCCCCCACGATCACGTAATCGAACTCGTCCCTGGCCATCGCCTCATCCTGATCGGTCTTGCGTGCACGTCGCGTCGACGCGACGCAGCACCTGCCGCTCTCCGAGAAATGCGTCGCTGTATAGGAAAGGCGCGATCGGCGCACAAGCACGCGCGCATGCGGTCCGCACATCGGGCCATCGCAGGTGCAGCATGGTCGTCCGATTGACAGTGAATAGCCGCTTTGTAATGAGTTCGAAGCCGCGAGCAGCACGCTGTGCAGCGATGCTCAGGCTAAGAAGCAATAGCAAAGAAGGGGGGCAGCAATGAACGTCACCACCACGGTGAAAGCATCGCTCGGCCTCGAGCCGACCCGCGTGCGCTGGAGCTTCATCGCGCCCACGCTGCTGATCGTCTGGATCATCTCCATGTTCGACAAGAGCAACATGGCGATTGTCATGAACGATCAGCATTTCCTCACCGAGCTCGGACTGACGGGACAGCAGGCCAGGCTCGGCTGGCTCTCCAGCGGATTGTTCCTCGCCTACGCGATCTGCGCGCCGTTCTGGGGATGGGTCGTGCACCGCTTCGGCCCGCGCGTCACCTGCGTCCTCAGCCTGCTGATCTGGGCCCTGACCTGTTTCTGGTCCGGTGTCGCGCAGAACTACGAGCAGTTGCTGCTGTCGCGCATCGTTCTCGGCGCCGGCGAGGCCGCGCTCTATCCGCTCACGCTGGCCCTCGTCGCCAATTGGTTCGCCCTCAAGGAACGCGGCCGTGCGACCTCGTTCTGGTGGATCGGCACGATGATCGGGCCGATGCTGGTCGGCCTGATCGTCACCGGCCTGATCGTGGCGGTCGGCTGGCGCTGGCAGTTCCATGCGATGGGCATTCTCGCGTTGCTCCTGCCGCTGCCGATGGTGCTGTTCCTCGTGACGGACCGTCCTGACCAGCATCGGTCGGCCAATGCGGCCGAGGCCGAGCTGGTGGTCGAAGGCTCGCTCGAAAAGAACGAGGACGCGCCCGGTCGCGTGCTCAAGTCGACGACGAGCGCCTGGACGAACTACCGCTTCTGGCTCGCCACCATCGCCATCGGCTCCAACGCGATCTTCTTCTGGGGCTGGTCGATCTGGCTGCCGACCTATCTGCGCACCGCGCGCCAATTCTCGTTCAGCACGTCCGGTTATCTGACGTTCGTGATCTTCGGCTTCGCGGTCGCCACGATTCTCCTGGTCGGCTATGCGTCGGATAAAGTTTTCCGCCGTGCGCCCTTCGCCGGATGGGGATGGATTCTCGCCGGCGTGCTGCTGATGGGCGCCGCACTGGCGCCGAGTCCGACACTGAGCGTGATCCTGATGATCTGCGCGCTCTGTGCGCAGCAGGTGGGGATCTCCTGCGGAGAGATGCTGATGCACAGCATCGTGAGCGCGAGCGACATGGGAAAGACGCAGGGCGTCCGCGCGTTCGTCACGCAGATCATCGGCGCCCTGTCGCCGGCCATGATCGGCTACATCGTTCAGGCGACGGGAGGGTTCATCGGCGCTTTCGCGGTGCTCGCCGTCGCGGTGCTCATCTCCGGCGGCTGCATGATCAAGCTCGCCCGCGAGGGATTCTGATAAGGGCGACAGGCAGGAAAAGAACAATGGCTCGCATCATCCGCATCGGCGATCTCGACATAACCTGCGTGAGCGACGGCATTCTCAAAAGCTCTCTCGACTTCGTCCTCGGAATGGAGCGCGAGGAGGCGCGCCGGGTCTCGGGCGCGGGCGAAGACGGAGTGCTCGCCATCCCGGTCAACAATTTCGTGTTCCGCCGCGGCGACGCGACGGTCGTGATCGATGCCGGTGCGGGCAACACGATGCAGCCGACGCTCGGACGCCTGCCGCAGAACCTGCGCGCGGCCGGATACGATCCGGCGGCGATCACCCACGTGGTGCTCACGCATCTGCACCCTGACCATGCCAACGGCCTGGTGGACGACGATCAGCGCGCGATCTTCGCCAACGCCGAGCTCGTCGTGCACGAGACCGAGTTCGATTTCTGGATGCGCGAGAACGACGGCTCCGAGACGGAGGCCCTGCAGCGCACGCGCGCGCGCAACAAGATCAACGTCGCGCCGTATCGCGACCGGGTGCGGCGGATGCGGGACGGCGAGACGTTCCTCGGCTGCACGCCCGTGTTGGCGGCGGGGCATTCGCCCGGGCACACCTGCTGGTACATCGAGACCGGGCGCGGGCCGCTGGTGGCCTGGGGCGATCTGGTGCACTTCTCGGCCATTCAGATCCCGCACCCGGCGGTCGCCGTGAAGTACGATCTCGATGCGGATCGGGCCCGACAGTCGCGCATGAAGATGCTCGATCTCATCGCGGCGCAGCGTCTGCCCGTCGCGGGAGCGCACGTCACCGAGCCCGGGATCGGCTACGTCGAAAAGACCGCGACCGGGTTTGCGTTTCGGCCGGCGTCTTAGAACCGGCGTGCCCGGAAGCGCGTGCTTGCCGCTCGTCGGCGCTGCTGTTACACAATGGCCGGCGCCCGGAACTGCCGAACAACAATAGTCAGGAGGGAACGGTCCACTCCTCTCCCGCACACGCACCGTCGCGCCGTTCCGGGCCGGAGAGCACGTAATGACCATCCGCCTGCATCGCGGCGATCTTCCCGATCTCTCACGCTACAAGGACTCGGTCGCCATAGACACCGAGACCATGGGGCTCGATCCGCACCGCGACCGGCTGTGCGTGGTTCAGCTCTCGCCGGGCGACGGCACCGCCGACGTCGTGCAGATTCCCCGCACCGGGGCGGAGGCCGGAAATCTGACGCGCCTGCTTGCCGATCCGCGTGTTCTCAAGATCTTCCATTTCGCCCGCTTCGACATCGGCATTCTCTACAAGACGTTCGGCATCATGCCGACGCCGGTCTATTGCACCAAGATCGCCTCGCGCCTGAGCCGGACCTATACGGACAAGCACGGGCTTAAGGATCTGGTGCGCGACATGCTCGGGGTCGATCTCTCGAAGCAGCAGCAATCCTCCGACTGGGGCGCGGAGAGCCTGACCGACGCCCAGGTGGCCTATGCGGCGTCCGACGTGCTGCACCTGCATGCCCTGAAGAACAAGCTCGACGTCCTGCTCGCCCGCGAAGGCCGTGAAGAGCTGGCCGCCGCCTGCTTCCGCTTTCTCCCCGACCGCGCCAAGCTCGATCTCGCCGGGTGGGCGGGGGAAGATATCTTCGCCCATTCCTAAGAGCGCGATCCATTAGGGCGGATGCCGGTTTTGCGCGGGATCGCGCTCTAACTTGATGAACTGGCGCATAATCCTATCGGCGAACTGCCTACACTTCGCCGGATCATGCGCTGGAGCGCGATCCGCCAGAGTGGATACCGATTTTGCACGGGATCGCGCTCTGATTAATAGGTCCGATGCCGCCCCCGGGAGGCCATATTCGAGGGCGATTTTCCCGGGGCGAGTCCGTATGATGGGGACCTTCGCGGCGATTCCGTGCCGCGACCGGACTGCGAACCGATCCGACCGCCGGAACCTGACGAACGTATGCAAGCGCCCGTCTTAAGCGCCCACGGCCGCACCGACTCAGAGCGTATTTTTCGCGCCGCCGTCCGCCACAGCCGGCGGGTCCGCGTGCTGCGGATCGCCATTCCGATCGGCATCGCCATCGTGCTCGGGGTGATCGCCTTCGCCATGTGGTTCAACCCGCTGCGGATGCTCTCGAACCTGCCCATCGACCCCGGCAAGCTCGTGCTCTCGGGCACCAAGATCACCATGGAACAGCCTCGCCTCGCCGGCTACACGCGCGACTCGCGCGCTTACGAACTGACTGCGCGCGCCGCCGCGCAGGATCTCGCCAAGCCGGATCTGCTCGAGCTCAAGGACATCCGCGCGCGCGTCGAGATGCAGGACAAGGCCACGATCGAGATGACGGCGGCCAACGGCATCTACGACACCAAGGCGGATGTCGTGCGACTCGGTGAGAACATCATCCTGTCGTCGAGCTCCGGCTATCAGGGCCGGTTGAGCGAAGCCGTCATCGACGTGAAGAAGGGCAACATCGTTTCCGATCGGCCGGTCGAGGTGAAGATGCTCAACGGCACGCTCAACGCCAATCGGTTGGAGGTCGTCGACAACGGCGATCTCGTGCGTTTCGAGGGCGGCATCGTCATGACGCTGATGCTGGAAACCCAAAGCGAACAGCGGGCGGAGACGCCATGAGTACGCGCGCGATGCCGGCCCGCATGCTCATGCGCCTCGTGGTCGCCGCGGGGCTCGCGGCGCTTGCGTTCTCCTCCGCGGCCGCGCAGTCGCAGAAAGCTCCGCCCAACGCGCTGCAGGGGTTCTCGCAGAACCGCGACAAGCCGGTGAAGATCGAGTCGGCGACGCTGGAAGTCCGCGACAAGGACAAGGTCGCGACGTTCGCCGGCAACGTGCATCTCGTGCAGGGCGACACCACGCTGCGCTGCAAGACGCTCGTCGTCTATTACGAGCAGAACGGCGGCAGCGGCGGAATCAAGACCGAGCAGCCCGGCCCCGGCGGCCAGCAGCAGATCCGCCGGCTCGAGGCGAAGGGCGGCGTGCTGGTGACCCAGAAGGACCAGACGGCGACCGGCGACAACGGCGTGTTCGACATGAAGGCGAACACCGTCACGTTGATCGGTAACGTGGTCGTGACGCAAGGAACGAGCGTGCTCTCCGGCGACAGACTGATCGTCAACCTGACGACCGGTGTGTCCAATGTGGAATGCAACGGCAATTCCAGTAAATGCAAAGTACGGGCGCTGATTCAGCCCGGCAGCTCCTCGCCACTTGGCCATTCGGAGAACGGCAGCGCCAAGGAAGCGTCGAAACCGAGGTTGCTGCGCCCGTGAGCGACCGCCGCCGGTGCGGTTGAAAGCGGGCTGCCGAGCGACTATCACGCTCCATCGATCACCAGGCTCGAGGCAGGCGTGTTCGACTTTTTCGGATTGTTCGGACGCCGCCGCAAACCGCCGCGCAAGCGAGGACCGACGCCGGACGCCTGGCGTATGAACCTCGAGCAGATGGGAGGCCCGATTCAGGCCGGCCGGCGCGCCGACGCGGCGGGGCAGCGGCGCGACTCGGTCCGCGCCCAGCCGGCCGAGGTCGTTGCCCGCCGCCCGGTCGCGGACGGACATGGCCATGGACGTACGGCGGTCGCGGAAGCGCCAATCCGGCGTTCGTCCCCCCAGGCGGCGCCGCAGCCGGTCCGCCAGGCGCCGCGGGGCGGGTATCTGGCGGCGCACGGGGTGGAGAAAACCTTCGTCGGGCGCAAGGTCGTCAAGGGCGTGAGTCTCTTCGTGCGCCGCGGCGAGGCTGTCGGATTGCTCGGGCCCAACGGGGCCGGCAAGACCACGGTGTTCTACATGATTACCGGCCTGATCAAGGCGGATCGCGGCCGCATCGAGCTCGACGGTCACGACGTGACCACTCGCCCGATGTACCAGCGGGCGCGGCTCGGCATCGGCTATTTGCCGCAGGAAGCGTCGATCTTCCGCGGCCTCAACGTCGAGGACAACATTCGCGCGGTGCTCGAAGTGGTCGAGCCCAATCGGCGCAAGCGCGAGGCGGAACTCGACGCGCTGCTCGACGAATTCAACATCACGCGACTGCGCAAGACGCCCTCGAGCGCGCTGTCGGGCGGTGAACGCCGGCGCGTCGAGATTGCGCGGGCGCTGGCGACGCGGCCGAACTACATGCTGCTCGACGAGCCGTTCGCCGGCATCGATCCGATCGCGGTGGGCGACATCCAGACCCTGGTCCGCCATCTGACCCAGCGTGGTATCGGCGTGCTCATCACCGATCACAACGTGCGCGAAACGCTCGGCCTCACCGACCGGGCCTACATCATCTACTCCGGCGAGGTGCTGCGCGAAGGCGCGGCCGAGGAGATCGTCAACGATCCGGACGTGCGTCGGCTCTATCTCGGCGAGGAATTCCGCATGTAAGGCGGGATTCACCATGGGGGCGCCCGTCCGGGTGTACAGGGGGCCGCAAAGCAGCTAAGCAAGAACCGGACCAACTTGCGCCGCCCCATGGCCATTTCACAGAAACTCGAATTCCGCCAAAGCCAGGCGCTCGTGATGACGCCGCAGCTGATGCAGGCCATCAAGCTGCTGCAGCTCTCGAACCTCGACCTTGTGGCCTACGTGGAGGGGGAGCTCGAGCGCAATCCCCTGCTCGAGCGCGCGAACGAGGACGGGCCGGCCGATGCCGGGGAGGCCGCCTTCGAGCCGGGCGATGGCGACGCCCCTCCGGGCGCCGATGCGCGCACGGACGAATGGCTCGATCATAGCCTCGACGGCGGCGGGGCGACGCTGGAGCAGCAGCTCGATACCGATCTGGGCAATGTCTTCCCGGACGACGTGGCCGCGGAGCCGTCACGTCCGAAACCCGAGGAGCCCGCCGGCTACTCCGAGTGGGCGGGCGTCGGCGCCGGCGGGCGCCCCGACGGGGACTACAACCTCGAATCCTTCGTTTCGGCCGAGACCACCCTGGCGGATCATCTCGCCGGCCAATTGCTGCTCGCGGTCGCCGACCCGGCGCGCCGGCTCATCGGCCAGCACCTGATCGATCTCGTCGACGAGTCGGGTTATCTGGCAGGCGACCCGGCCCTGGTCGCGGAACGCCTGGGTGCGCCGATCTCCGAGGTGGAGGCGGTGCTCCGCATTCTGCAGACATTCGATCCGCCCGGCGTGTGCGCGCGCAACCTGACCGAATGTCTGGCAATCCAGTTGCGCGAACGCGACCGTCTCGATCCGGCGATGCGGGCGCTGCTCGACAATCTCCAGCTTCTGGCCCGGCGCGAGCTTGCCGCGCTGAAGAAGATCTGCGGTGTCGGCGACGAGGACATGGCCGACATGATCGCGGAAATCCGCCGTCTCGATCCCAAGCCCGGATCGCGTTTCGGCTCCGCTCCCGTGCAGCCGATCGTGCCGGACGTCTTCGTGCGTCCGGGTCCCGACGGAGGCTGGCTCGTCGAGCTCAATTCCGACACGCTGCCCAAGGTGCTGGTCAATCAGTCCTATTATGCGAGCGTCTCGCGCACGGTGAAGAACGATGCGGAGAAGAGCTATCTGGCCGACTGCATGCAGACGGCCACCTGGCTGGTGCGCGCGCTCGATCAGCGCGCCAAGACGATCCTCAAGGTGGCGACCGAGATCGTGCGCCAGCAGGATGCGTTCCTCACCCACGGCGTGCAGCACTTGCGTCCGCTCAATCTCAAGACCGTCGCCGACGCGATCGCCATGCACGAATCGACCGTCTCGCGCGTGACCGCGAACAAATACATGGCGACCAGCCGCGGGACGTTCGAGCTGAAATATTTCTTCACGTCGGCCATTGCGGCGTCGGACGGCGGCGAAGCCCATTCGGCCGAAGCCGTACGGCATCGCATCCGGCAATTGATCGATGCCGAGAGCGCCCACGACGTGCTTTCCGATGATACCATCGTCGAGAAGCTGCGCGAGGCGGGCATCGACATCGCCCGCCGGACCGTTGCAAAATATCGTGAAGCGATGCGCATACCCTCGTCGGTGCAGCGCCGGCGAGAAAAGCAGGGCGCGCTTCCTGCCGGGTGAGCGATGGGCGCCCCGCCGCATTGACGGGTGAAGGGCGCATTCCTACGTCATTGAAAGGTATGTTGCCGCGGGGGCGAGCGGACGCATGCGCGCCCGTCGTTTGCCGAGGGACGATGACGGAGGCGAACCATGCCGTTTCGCGTCTCGGGAAAAAACATGGACGTCGGGGATGCGCTGCGTGAGCGCGTGAGCGAGCGGGTGAGCGAGGCGCTCGCCAAGTATTTCGATGGCGGCTATTCCGGACACGTCACGATCGGCAAGGACGGATTCGGTTTTCTCACCGAGTGCGCCGTGCACCTCGATTCCGGCATCACCTTGCAGGCGGAAGCCATGGCGGCCGACGCCTATGCGAGCGCCGATCAGGCTGCGCTGCGCATCGAGAAGCGGCTGCGGCGCTACAAGCGCCGGCTCAAGGGCCATGTGCCGCCCGTCGACGGCGTGCCCGCCCTGGCCGCCGTGCCGGATGCGCAGACCTACGTCATCGCGGCGCCCGATCAGGACACCGAGGAGGAGATCGTCGACTTCAATCCGGTGATCATCGCCGAATCGACCGAGGCATTGCCTGCCCGCTCGGTCAGCGACGCCGTGATGGAGCTCGACATGACCGGCGCTCCCGTCGTCGTGTTCCGCCATGCGGCGCACGGGCGGGTGAACATCGTCTACCGCCGCTCCGACGGGCACATCGGCTGGATCGATCCGCCCGGCGCGCAGCCCGAGAGTTGATGCCTTGTGAGCAGCGACGTGCTCGCTGTGTCTGTGATTGGATCCGCTGCGTCTGTGATTGGATCGCGTCAATCAGATAATCCGGCTGCTGGTCTGTAACCCCCTCCCTGACCCTCCCCCGCAAGGGGGAGGGAACAGAGTTGTGCAAGATTCGACGCTAACCCGCCGATCCTCACGCTCGAACACCGACTTATGCAGAACGCAAATGCCGCGTCGCACAGCGGTCCGGCGCAATGCGTGAATGGTCGTAGACGAGGCGGTCGGGCGGCTCCTTCCTGCTCCCTCCCCCCTTTCGGGGGGGGGGCCGGGGAGGGGGTGCATTCACGCTCTGACTTTCAAGCGGCTGCAATCCGATCCAGATTGCCGCAGAACCTCCGCGTCGACGATCACAGCGGCGCCACGTTGAGATCGCGGGCGAGCTCGTCGAGCGACTTGCGCAGCGCCGCCGGCAGCGGCACGCCATTGGCGCGCCGGTCGATCTCCTTGGTGTGGCTCTGCTCGCCCGGCAGCCAGATGCGCGCGACCCCCGGCAGGCGCTGCGAGCCGCGGATCGCCCGAATGGCGGCATCCACGTTCTGCTTGAATTCCGCCGGCGGCGAGAACGCGTCGATCGAGATCGCGAGGATCGCCTGACCGGTGTTGGTCTGCGCCCCGAGATTCTTGTTCATGTCGACGATGTCGCGGCCGAAAGCAGTGCGGTTGAGCGTTCCGGCGAGCAGGCCGATGATCAGCGAGAGCCCGTAGCCTTTGTAGTCGCCGATCGGCAGCAGATAGCCCTCTTCGGCCCGTTTCGGATCGGTCAGCGGCCGGCCTTCGCGGTCGATCATCCAGCCGACCGGCATCTCTTCGCCGAGTTGTGCCTTCAGCCGCACCTTGCCGTAGGCCGCGACGGTCGGCGCCATGTCGAGCACGATCGGCGGCTCCTCACCGGCCGGAATCGCGACCGCAATCGGATTGGTGCCGAGCAGCGGCTCGCAGCCGCCCCACGGCGGCAGGTGATTGTTGCTGCCGACCGCCAGATAGATCCCGATCATGTCGTGCGGCAGCGTCATCATGGCGTAGAGCGCCGCCGGTCCTGCGTGATTGCCCATGCGGGCGCCGACCCAGGCGATGCCGGCCGTCTTCGCCTTCTCGATCGCCCGCGCCGCCGCAAACCGCATCACCAAGTGCCCCATGCCGTTGTCGCCGTCGATGAGCGCGCTGGCGGGTCGTTCCTGCAGCACCTTGATGTGCGGGCGCGGATTGATGCCGCCGGCGCGCAGCCGGCGGACGTAGAGCGGCAGGCGGACGATGCCGTGCGTGTCCGACCCGCGCAGATCGGCCAAGCTTATCAACTCTGCCAATGCCGCAGCGTCATCCGGCGGAAGGCCGGCGGCCACGAACACACGGGCAACGAAAGCCTCGATCTCCTCGGCACGCACCCGCGCGGGGCCGCTGCTTTGTTCCGTCATTCTTTTTGTCTCCCCCGTCTCTCCCGTTTTCTCCGCGCGGTCCCGATGCCGACGTTGCAAATATCGCGATGCTCGCAGGCGAACCTCGGGTTCGGGGCAGTGCGTCTTCGCGGGCGATGCGATCAGGCGGAAACGACATCGTCAAGGCGTTTACGCCCTCGAAAAAAGAGGATCGTGCAGGCGGTGGACATTCGTTTGAAGATCGGGGAAGGTTTGGGCGCCGGACCGGGAGGGAACCGGCCAAAAAAGAGCATCCAAAAAAGAGCATCAGGAGACGCCCAGAATGCCGTTTTCGCGGGCTTCGAAGGCCCTGTCGCGCTTTACCGTCCTCGATCT
>CAYVBN010000568.1:0-1983 GCA_964449645.1 uncultured Hyphomicrobiales bacterium | reverse complement strand
CGCCTTGCACCAGCACACCAGACGCGAATGGCGCGATCCCAAGGCGCGCACGATCGCCAAATACGACCTTGCGGTGCTCTACGATCCGAACGAGCGCATGCCGCCGTCGTCGCAGAGCTCGATCAAGCACTTCGCGCGCATTGCCGAGCGGCTGTCGGTCGATGTCGAGCCGATCACCCGCCGGCAGCTCGCCGAGCTCGCCGAATATGACGGCCTCTTCATCCGCGAGACCACCTCGATCGACAATCACACCTACCGGTTCGCACGCCGCGCCTGGCAGGAGGGCATGCCGGTCATCGACGATCCGATCTCGATGATCCGCTGCACCAACAAGGTGTTCCTGATGGAGCTGCTCGGCTCCAACCAGGTGCCGACGCCGCCGACCGTGATGCTGGCGGAGGGCACCGACCCGGCCCGGGTCGTCGACGAGCTCGGCCTGCCGCTGGTCGTGAAAATCCCCGACGGCTCGTTCTCGCGCGGCATCCACAAGGTCTCGACCATCGAGGAGTTCCGGCGCGTCGCCGACGAGTTGTTCGAGGAGACTGACCTGCTGCTGGCGCAGAAGTTCCTGCCCACCGAATTCGATTGGCGCGTCGGCGTGCTGGCGGGCGAGCCGCTGTTCGTCTGCCAGTACCGCATGGCGCGCGGCCACTGGCAGATCGTCAAGCATCGCTCGGACGGTTCGGCGCGCGAGGGCGGGTTCAAGACGTTCGACCTCGACCGGGCGCCGCCCGAGGTGATCGACATTGCGGTGCGCGCGGCGCGACCGATCGGCGCCGGCTTCTACGGCGTCGACATCAAGCAGACTGACCGCGGCTTCGTGGTGATGGAGGTCAACGACAATCCCAACCTCGAGCACGGCATCGAAGACGCCGTCGGCAAGGACGAGGTGTGGATCAAGGTGCTGCGCTGGTTCATCGAGCGGTTCGAGCAGTAACAGATCGTGAGCGAACTTTAATTAACGGAATCTGCCGCGAATGTTTGCGTGCCCCCTCTCCTCACGGAGAGGGGGATCAGAACTCTCGATAGGCAGAGGCCCCTCACCCGGCTCGCTATCGCTCGCCGACCTCTCCCACAGGAGAGGTGAATCGCGTGCGTAGTCGCTCCGATTCGGATTCAAACAGACGGGAGCGGCGCGAACTACACTCAACCGATGCAGCGCCTCTATCCCACCGGCCCTTTTTTCAGGCGCGAGAGGTCGAAGCGATCGACCTCGCCGAGCAACTCCACGAAGGCGCGCGCGCCGTGCGCAAGGGCCGTTTCGCCCGCCTCCGCGCTCGCCCGGGTCGCATCGCCGACCGCGCCCGAGGCGTGCAGGTCCTGCGTCATCCATCCGAAGCCGGCCGGGCGCGCCGTATTGAGCCATTTGAACTCACGCGCCATCGCGACGCTTGCCGGCTGCGCCGCCGCGAATTTCTCGCGCCGCACCGTATCGCCGCGCGCCGCCAGCATGAGCGAGGTCTCGACCTCGCCGGCGTGAATGCCGTGGCGCCGCTCCTCGGCACCGACGAACCCTTCCGGATAGCCGAAGCGGTGCCACCCGCAGGTGACGACCAGCATGCCAAGGCGCGCGCGCAAGTCGCGGGCGACGATCTCCATTGCCTGCACGTTGCCGCCATGGCTGGTGACGATCACCAGCTTGGCGAGACCGGCGCGATGGACGCTCTCGCCGATCTCGGTCCAGGCGCGGATCACGGTCGCGGCCGAGAGCGACAGCGTGCCCGGATAGGCGAGGTGCTCATCCGACTGGCCGACATACTGGAGCGGGAGGAACGACACCGGAAGGTCCGCCGGCAACAGCGCGCGCACGCGCGCGAGATACGCCTCGGCGATGAAACTATCGACGCCGAGCGGCAGATGCGGCCCGTGCTGCTCCACGGCCGCGATCGGCAGCACTGCGATCCAGCGCCGTGTCTCGGCGGGATCGATGACCTCGTCGATCTCGAACGCGGACGCGATCGAGACCGTCCGGGCGGCGATCGC
>CAYVBN010000567.1:0-8479 GCA_964449645.1 uncultured Hyphomicrobiales bacterium | reverse complement strand
CCCCGTTTGCATTCCCCGCCACGGCCCGCACGCTTTTCCGATCGAAAATCGAAAATTGGAAATCGACCATTCCGCCATGTCCATCCCCGTCACCGTCCTCACCGGCTTTCTCGGCGCCGGCAAGACCACGCTCCTCAACCGCATCCTGACGGAGCCGCACGGCCAGAAGATCGCCGTCATCGTCAACGAGTTCGGCGAGATCGGCATCGACAACGAGCTCGTCGTCGGCGCCGACGAGGAAGTGTTCGAGATGAACAACGGCTGCGTGTGCTGCACCGTGCGCGGCGATCTCATCCGCATCATCGACGGCCTGATGCGCCGCAAGGGCCGCTTCGACGCCATCATCGTCGAGACCACCGGGCTCGCCGATCCGGCCCCGGTGGCTCAGACCTTCTTCGTCGACGAGGCGGTCGGCGCCAAGACCAAGCTCGACGCGGTGGTGACCGTCGCCGACGCCAAGTGGCTCGACGAGCGCCTGCGCGACGCGCCGGAAGCGAAGAACCAGATCGCCTTCGCGGACGTGATCCTGCTCAACAAGACCGACCTCGTGTCGCCGGACGCGCTGCGCGAGGTTGAGGCGCGCATCCGCGCCATCAATCCGTATGCGCGCGTGCACAGGACCGAGCGCTGCGCCATCCCACTGCCCGAGGTGCTCGGCCGCAACGCCTTCGATCTCGATCGCATCCTCGACATCGAGCCGGCCTTTCTCGAGCAGGAGGACGCGCACGAGCATCACGATCATGACCACGATCACGGTCACGATCATCATCACGGCAACGGGCACGCGCATCACCACGGACTCAAGCACTACCACGACGAGGAGATGCAATCGCTCGCGCTGCGCACCGAGAAGCCGCTCGATCCCGACAAGTTCTTCCGCTGGATCCTGGATCTGGTCGCCACCGAGGGCCCGAAGATCCTGCGCTCGTAGGGCATCCTCTCCTTCAAGGACGATCCCGACCGGTTCGTATTCCAGGGCGTGCACATGATCCTCGACGGCGACCACCAGCGGCCGTGGAAGGAGGGCGAGACGCGCGAGAGCCGGGTCGTCTTCATCGGCCGCGAGCTGCCCGAGGAGAAGATCCGCTCGGGCTTCGAGTCCTGTGTCGCCTGATCCGATCGGATTTCATCCGTGAGCGAGACCCGCACCGAGACCGCGTCCGTCGTCGCGCGCACCCGCCCGGTTGCGGCGGGCGCACCGATCGTCGCCGTGCATTTCGTGGCCGACACGGCCGTTTTCGTGCTCGGTGAAGAGGCGCTGCTGCTGGTCGCGCCAGCGGGTGAGCCGCGCCGCATCGAGGTGCATGGCGGCGCGATCCTGTCGGCGGCCGCCGATGGCCGCCGTGTCGTCACCGGCGGCGACGACGGCAAGGTGATGGCGACCGCACAGAACGGCGAGACCACCCAGGTCGCGACCGACGCCAAGTGCCGCTGGATCGATCATGTCGCGCTCGGATCGGACGGCGCAGTGGCCTGGTCGGCGGGGAAAGAAGCGCACGTGCGCACCCGCTCGGGCGAGGAGCGCGTCGTCGAGGCGCCGTCGACGGTCGGCGGGCTCGCCTTCGCACCGAAGGGCTTTCGCCTCGCATTCTCACATTACAATGGCGCTTCGCTCTGGTTTCCGAACGCCGCCGCCGCGCCCGAGCGCCTGGAATGGAAGGGCTCGCATCTCGACGTCACCTTCAGCCCGGACGGCAAATTCCTCGTCACCGCCATGCAGGAGCCGACCTTGCACGGCTGGCGCATTGTCGACGCGCGGCACATGCGCATGTCGGGCTACACCGCCAAGGTCCGTTCGATGGACTGGACGGCGGGCGGCAAATGGCTTGCCACGTCAGGGTCCTCGCAGCTCATCCTGTGGCCGTTCCAGGGCAAGGACGGGCCGATGGGCAAGCAGCCGCGCCTGCTCGCGCCGAGCGTGAGCCGCGTCATCACGGTCGCCTGCCATCCCAAGCAGGAGGTCGTGGCGGTCGGCTACGAGGACGGGCTGGTGCTGCTGGTGCGGGTCGAGGACGGCGCCGAGATCGTCGCCAAGCACCCGGGCAACGCGCCCGTCTCGGCGCTCGCCTGGGACAAGGCCGGCAACCAGCTCGCCTTCGGGACCGAGGACGGCGAAGCCGGCGTGGTGGGCTTGTAGTGCGAGACTGCGAGTTGGGAAGCTGCCGCGAATTCTGCGCGCCCCTCTCCCCGGCGGGGAGAGGGTTGGGGTGAGGGGATCGGAACTCTCGATAGGCAGAAACCCCTCACCCGGATCGCTTCGCGATCCGACCTCCCCAAGGAGAGGGAACTCGAGTGCGTGGCAAACCCGCGGTTCGATCCAACGCCGGCGCGCTTCAGCTCGCCGTTGTTCACGACCGCGTCTGACCGGCCCCCTGCCTCAATCCCGCAATGATGAAATCGATCATCTGATCGATGCTCGGGCCTGGCTTGTCGGCGCACTGGGCAATCAATTGCGGATGGAAGAACCGGGACATCGCCGTGCAGGTGCACAGGGCAGCAAGTCCGACGTCGGGCGCCTTGAATTCGCCAGTGGAAACGCCTTCCTGGATCACGCCCGCGATGACGCCGGTGATGCATTCCATGTGATTCTTGCAGACCTCCCAGTCCTCCTCCATGGCGACGGCGACCATCTCGTGCATCTTCGAATCGCCGACGTAACGGTCGGAATTCATCCGATGCACAGTGGTCAGCAGCTCGCGCAGCTTCTCGGCGGCGCTCCGCGGCCCGGCCGCGATGCTCTGCGATTCCTGCTCCACCTCTCCCATCAGCCGCCGGGCGACCCCGGCATTGATCGATTTCTTGGAATCGAAGAAGCGGTAGACGTTCGCCGGACTCATGTTCAGCGCCTTGGCGATATCGGCCACCGTGGTCTTCTGATAGCCGATCTCACGAAACAGCCGCTCGGCCGTGACGAGAATCCGTTCCCGCACGTTTGTTTCAATGCGCTCCGCCACGTACATCTGGTGCTCGCCTCTTCTCCTCACATCCATATCTAAATCTAGTCATTCATATCTAATCATTCGGCCGCGACCGCAACCGGACCCGGGGCAGACTGCCGCGCGCCCTCGTGCCCGGCCGGCAGCGTGTCCGCTCCGCCATGCTCATCCAGCCGCTTACGATACCACAGCGCGTAGAGACTCGGCAGGAACAGCAACGTTAAAAACGTCGCGACGAACAGGCCGCCCATGATGGTGATGGCCATGGGCCCCCAGAAAGCCGAGCGCGACAGCGGAATCATGGCGAGAATGGCGGCGAGCGCCGTCAGAACCACGGGCCGGGCGCGCCGGACGGTCGCCTCGACGATCGCCTCCCGCCGGCTCAACCCGTGATCCACGTCCGATTCGATCTGGTCGACCAGGATCACGGCGTTGCGCATGATCATGCCGGCGAGCGCGATCAGCCCGAGCAGCGCCACGAAGCCGAACGGCTTGTTGGCGACGTTCAGGCCCAGCGAGGCGCCGATGATGCCGAGTGGGGCGGTCAGGAACACGAGGATCAGCCGCGAGATGCTGTGAAGCTGGATCATCAGCAGCGTGAGCATGGCGATGATCATCACGGGGAACAGGGCGAAGATCGACGCATTGCCCTTCTGCGATTCCTCGATCGCGCCGCCGATCTCGAGCCGGTAGGCCGGCTCGAGATGGTCGCGGATGTCCTTGAGCTTCGGCCAGATCGCATTGGTGACGTCCGGCGGCTGCACGCCATCGACCACGTCGGCGCGCACGGTGATCGCCATGTCGCGGTTGATCCGCCAGAGGATCGGCTCCTCATGGGCGTATTCCACCTTGGCGATCTGCGACAGCGGGACCGCAATGCCGTTGCGCGAATAGAGCGACAGGTCTCCGATGTGTGCGAGGTCGAGGCGCTCAGACGGCACGGCGCGCGCGACGACCTCGACCTTTTCGATGCCGTCGCGCACGGTTGTGATCGGCGTGCCGGAGATCAACATGCTCAGCGACTGGGAGATGTCCTGCGGGGTCATGCCCAGGGCCCGTACGCGATCCTGGTCGACGACGAGCTTCAGGTACGGCGCCTGCTCGTTCCAGTCGAGATGCGGGTCGATCACCTGATCGTTGGATCGCATCACGTCGCGCACCTGGTAGGCGATCTCCCGGACCTTCCTGGTGTCCGGCCCGATGACGCGGAACTGCACCGGGAAGCCGACGGGCGGACCGAAATTGAACCGGTCCACGCGCACGCGCGCCTCCGAAAGCGCGCCGTTCGCGACCGCGGTCTCGATCCGTGCCTTGATCCGCTCGCGCGCCTCGACGTCCTTCGACACGATGACGATTTCGGCGAACGACTCATTCGGCAGCTGCGGATTGAGCCCGAGCCAGAACCGCGGCGAGCCCCGGCCCACATAGGCCGTGTAGGTCGAAATGTCCTCGTCGCCCTTGAGCAGCGCCTCGGCCTTCTTGACGGAGTCGAGCGTCGCGCCGAACGCCGTGCCGGCCGGCAGCCGGAGCTGGAAGAACAGTTCCGGCCGTTCCGACAGCGGGAAGAACTGCTGCTGCACGCGGCCGAACGCGACGATCGAGAGGACAAAGACGCCGATCGTCGCCAGGACGACAACGCCGCGTCGCTTCACGCACCAGGTGATCAGACGGCGCAGCGTGCGATAGACCCGTGTCTCGTAGATCGCGTGCGGATCGTGGCCGGCGTCGATCCGCCTGAGGTCGGGGAGGAGCTTCACGCCGATATACGGCGTGAACAGCACGGCCACCAGCCATGAGGCGACGAGCGAGATGGCGACCACCCAGAAGATGCCGCCGGCATATTCACCCACCGAGGAATTGGCGAAGCCGATCGGGAGAAAGCCCGCCGCCGTCACCAGCGTTCCGGTCAACATCGGGAAGGCCGTCGATTCCCAGGCGAACGACGCGGCGCGGATGCGGTCCCAGCCCTGCTCCATCTTCACCACCATCATCTCGACCGCGATGATGGCGTCGTCGACCAGAAGCCCGAGCGCGATGATCAAGGCGCCGAGCGTGATGCGGTGGAGGTCGAGATCGATCGCGTTCATGACGATGAACACGATCGCGAGGACGAGCGGCACCGAGAGCGCGACCACGATGCCGGTGCGCAACCCGAGCGCCAGGAAGCTGACGAACAACACGATCGCCAGCGCCTCGATGAAGGAGTGGACGAACTCGCCGACCGCGTGCTCGACCACGGTCGGCTGATCGGCGACCTGCGCGAGATCGAAACCCTGGGGCACCGCGGCCATGAAGTCGGCGGTCGCCTTTTGCACGGCGGGACCGAGATCGAGAATGTTGGCGCCTTTGGCCATCACGACGCCAAGCCCGATGGCGGGCCGGCCTTCCTGGCGGACCAGAAAGTCCGGAGGATCCACATAGCCGTGCGTCACGGTCGCGATGTCGCCGAGGCGAAACACGCGGCCGTTGGCCTCGACCGGCGTCTCGGCGACGGCCTTGACGCCGTCGAGCGCGCCGGTCACACGCAACGGCACGCGCTTCGTCGTGGTTTCGACGACGCCGGCCGCGACCACCGCGTTCTGCCTGGCGAGCGAGCGGAATATCTGGTCGGTGGTGATGCCGAGAGCCGCGAGCTTGGCGTTGGAGAACTCGACGTAGATCTTCTCGTCCTGCGTGCCATAGAGATTGACCTTGGTGACGTCCTTGACCTTGAGCAGCCGCTGGCGGAGAGCCTCGGCGACCTTCTTCATCTGCGCATAGTCGGCGCCGTCGGCGGTCAGCATGTAGAGAATGGAATCGACATCGCCGTATTCGTCGTTGACCGACGGGCCGATCAACCCGGCCGGCAGGTCGCCCTTGATGTCGCTGATCTTCTTGCGCAGCTGATAGAACAGCTCCGGCACCTCGCGCGCCGGCGTGTTGTCCTTGAAGGCGACCTGCATCGCCGTGAACGACGGCTTGGTGTAGGTGGTCACCTTGTCGAAGTAAGGCAGCTCCTGCAGCTTCTTCTCGATCGGATCGGCGACCTGATCCTGCATCTCGGCGGCCGTGGCGCCCGGCCACATGGCGGTCACCACCACCACCTTGATGGTGAACGAGGGATCCTCGGCGCGCCCCAGGCTGCGGTAGGAAATCAGGCCCGCGGCGCCGAACATCACGATCAGGAACAGGATCAAGGAAGGATGAGCGACGGCCCAAGCCGAGAGGTTGAAGCGGCGCATGATGTTCTCCCTGTCGACCTGAGCGTTTGCCGTCCGTGCTCAGAACGACAGTGACGAGACGACCCTGACCTTCTGGGCGGGATCGAGCTTCTGCACGCCGACCGCGACCACACTGGCCCCCTCTTTCACGCCGCCGCTGATCAGGACGTCATTGGTCTCGTAGGATTTCACCGTGACACGCGCGAGCCTCACGCTTCCGCTCTTGTCGTCCGCGACATAGAGCGCGGGCCCCTCGCCTTGGTCGAACAGCGCCGACAGCGGCAGCCGCGCGACGCGCTCGCTCGCCGGATCGGACAGAACCACCGTGGCCGTCATGCCGAGCTGCACGTCGTCGCCGGCATCTGGCATCGCGAACTTGGCGAGGTAGGTCCGCGTCGCCGGATCAGCCGAGGGCGCGAGCTCGCGAAGCCTGGCGACATAGTACTTGTCGGGCTGCGACCAGACCGACACCCGCGCCTCGCCGGATTTGGCGCGTCTCAGCAGCGTCTCCGGAATCGCCACCACGGCTTCCTTCTGGTCGAGCCGCGCGACACGGATGGCGGCCTGACCCGCGGCCACGACTTGGCCGGGCTCGATCAAGGTTGCGGTGACGACGCCGGGAGCGTCGGCGACGAGCGTCGCGTACGACAGGCTGTTTTTCGTCAGCTCGACGGAGCGCTGCGCGCGATTGAGCCGGGCGCGCGCCTCGTCGGCCGCGGCCTTGGCCTGATCCAATTGCGCATCGGTCGACCAGCCCTTCTGCCGCAGCTCCTTGGTGCGGACTTCGGCGGCGGCCGCTTGCGCGAGCACGCCGGTCGCGGCACGCAGTTCCGCTTCGGCCTGCTCCGCCTGCAGGCTGAGATCGACCTCGTCGAGCGTCGCCAGCGGCTGCCCGGCTGTGACGCGTGCGCCGACCTCGACCAGGCGCCGCGATACCTTGCCGGCCACCCGGAAACCCAGGTCGCTCTCGATCCGCGGCCGGATGGTCCCG
Organism: uncultured Hyphomicrobiales bacterium; assembly: GCA_964449645.1. Classification (GTDB taxonomy): domain Bacteria; phylum Pseudomonadota; class Alphaproteobacteria; order Rhizobiales; family Xanthobacteraceae; genus CAYVBN01. The sequence goes on along the minus strand of CAYVBN010000567.1, from coordinate 1,352 downwards.
ACGAAGCTGCGAGCGGCCACCTGGGGCTCGTAATGAACGCGGGTGACCAGGACCGGCCGGGCTGGCGCAGGCTCGGCCTGACGGGCCGTGATCTCGTCACAGCCCGGAAGCGCGAGCGTCAGTGCCGTCAGCACTGGCACGACGTATAATGCGCTGGGAAATCTACGGAATCTCGAAGAGAGGGCGTCACGGGACATTGGGCACCTCCAATGAGGCCCGAACGTGATGCGATAAGTGATGAATGTCAATAATCGTCAGTACTCATTCAACACAAAGTGAGGCGGGCCAAGGCCAGGGCGATGGCTGGGGCGGTGGCCGGGCCTTTTCGAGCAGCAGCGCCGATGCCGGAAGGCTTGGAAGCCGGTAGTCAGGTGCCTGACCTCTGGCCATGAGGTGCGCCGGTGACGCGTCTGGCGAGCCGACCCTAGGAAACAGGCCGGCAAACCAGTAAGCGAAGCGATCCCCGCCATGGCCCGGACCGCAGATCGCGGCCGGGGGGCTTCAATCCCTGCTAGCGGCGGCGAAGCCGCGGCCCCTCAGATCACGTACTGCCGCAGCGGCGGATAGCCGTTGAAGCCGACCGAGGAGTAGGTCGCCGTGTAGGCGCCGGCCGCCTCGATCAGCACCTTGTCGCCGATCGCGAGCGAGACGGGCAGCGGATACGGATTCTTCTCGTACAGCACGTCCACCGAGTCGCAGGTGGGGCCGGCGATGACGCACGGCGCCATCTCGTCCTTGTCCTTGCCGGTGCGGATCGGATAGCGGATCGACTCGTCGATCGTCTCGGCGAGGCCCCCGAACTTGCCGATGTCGAGATAGACCCAGCGCACGGGATCATCCGCCGACTTCCTCGAAATCAGCACGACCTCGGCTTCGATCACGCCGGCATCGCCCACGAGGCCGCGGCCCGGCTCGATGATGGTCTCCGGAATCCGGTTGCCGAAGTGCTTGCGCAGCGCACGGAAGATCGACTTCCCGTAGGCTTCTACCTTCGGGACGTTACGGAGGTACCGCGCGGGGAAGCCGCCGCCGAGATTGACCATGGAAAGGTTCAATCCGCGCTCGGACATCTCGTGGAAGATCTTCGCCGCGGAGGCGAGGGCGTTGTCCCAGGCCTTCACGTCGTTCTGCTGGGAACCGACATGGAAGGAGATGCCGTGGGCGATCAGCCCCAGACGGTGGGCGTGCTCGAGTACGCCGGGCGCCATTTCGGGCACGCAGCCGAACTTGCGGGAGAGCGGCCATTCGGCGCCCGACCCGTCGCAAAGAATGCGGCAGAAGACCCGCGTACCGGGGGCCGCGCGGGCGATCTTCTCGACCTCGGCCTCGCAATCGACGGCGAACAGGCGCAC
>CAYVBN010000566.1:0-6535 GCA_964449645.1 uncultured Hyphomicrobiales bacterium | reverse complement strand
GGTCTGCGCGGGCGCGGCGGCGCCGGCTTCCCGACCGGCCTCAAGTGGTCGTTCATGCCCAAGCAGTCGGACGGGCGTCCGCACTATCTCGTCGTCAACGCCGACGAGTCGGAGCCCGGCACCTGCAAGGACCGCGAGATCATGCGGCACGACCCGCATCTCCTGGTCGAAGGCTGTCTCATCGCCGGTTTCGCCATGGGAGCGCACACCGGCTACATCTACGTGCGCGGCGAGTTCATCCGCGAGCGCGAGCGCCTGCAGGCTGCGATCGACCAGGCCTACGAGGCGAAGCTCATCGGCAAGAACAACATCCACGGCTGGGACTTCGATCTCTTCGTCCACCACGGCGCCGGCGCCCACAGCGGCGGCGAGGCACCGGCGCTCTTGGAAAGCCTCGAGGGCAAGAAGGGACTGCCGCGGCTCAAGCCGCCAGTCCCGGCGAACGTCGGCCTCTATGGCTGCCCGACGACCGTCAACAACGTGGAATCGATCGCCGTTGCGCCCGACATCCTGCGGCGCGGCGCCGCCTGGTTTTCCTCGATCGGCCGGCCCAACAACACCGGAACCAAGCTGTTCTGCATTTCCGGCCACGTCGAGCGCCCCTGCAACGTCGAAGAGGCGATGGGCGTCACCTTCCGCGAGCTGATCGAGACCCATTGCGGCGGCGTGCGCGGCGGCTGGGACAATCTGCTCGCCGTCATCCCGGGCGGCTCCTCGGTGCCGCTGCTGCCGGCGGCGCAGTGCGAAGACCTCTATATGGACTTCGATACGCTGCGGAATTTGAAATCCGGCCTCGGCACCGCTGCCGTGATCGTCATGGACAAGTCGACCGACATCGTGCGGGCGATCGCGCGCATCTCTTATTTCTACAAGCACGAGAGCTGCGGTCAGTGCACGCCGTGCCGCGAAGGCACCGGCTGGATGTGGCGCGTGCTCTCGCGCATGGCCGAGGGGCGCGCGCAGAAGCGCGAGATCGGCATGCTGCTCGAGGTCACCACGCAGGTCGAGGGCCACACGATCTGCGCGCTCGGCGATGCAGCGGCGTGGCCGATCCAGGGATTGATCCGGCACTTCCGCGGCGAGATCGAGCGGCGGATCGATGCCTACGCGGCGAACCCGGCTCCCGAGCCGGTCGCGGTCGCGGCGGAATAGAGGAGGCGCGGATGTCGGCTCGAATCTGGCGCACGTTGAGTTTGCTGGCTCGTTTGGATATGGCCGCGGGCGTTGTGGGTGCGACCACGCTGTTGATCTATCTCGCCGGGCGCTGACGAGCCGATGACCCCAGGACGCGAAACGAAGACGCAAAAATGACGAAGATCCTCGTCGACGGCCGGGAAATCGAGGTTCCGCCGGAGTACACGCTGCTCCAGGCGTGCGAAGCCGCGGGCGCGGAGATTCCCCGTTTCTGCTTCCACGAGCGGCTGTCGATCGCCGGCAATTGCCGCATGTGCCTCGTCGAGCTGAAGGGCTCGCCGAAGCCGGTCGCGAGCTGCGCCTGGGGCGTGCGCGATTGCCGCCCCGGTCCAAACGGCGAGCCGCCGGAGGTCAACACGCGCAGCCCGATGGTGAAGAAGGCGCGTGAAGGGGTGATGGAGTTCCTGCTCATCAATCACCCGCTCGACTGCCCGATCTGCGACCAAGGGGGCGAATGCGACCTGCAGGACCAGGCGATGGCCTATGGCGTCGACTCCAGCCGCTTCCACGAGAACAAGCGGGCGGTCGAGGACAAGTACGTGGGCGCGCTCGTCAAGACGATCATGACGCGCTGCATCCACTGCACGCGCTGCATCCGCTTCATGACCGAGGTGGCGGGCGTGCCGGAGCTCGGCGCCATCGGGCGCGGCGAGGACATGGAGATTACGACCTATCTCGAGAGCGCCATGACCTCGGAGCTGCAGGGCAACGTGGTCGATCTCTGCCCGGTCGGCGCGCTCACGTCGAAGCCCTATGCCTTCGTGGCCCGCTCGTGGGAGCTCGGCAAGACCGAATCGATCGACGTCATGGACGCGGTCGGCTCGGCGATCCGCGTTGATACGCGCGGGCGCGAGGTCATGCGCATCCTGCCGCGCACCAATGACGACGTGAACGAGGAATGGATTTCCGACAAGACGCGCCAGGTGGTCGACGGCTTGCGCACGCAGCGCCTCGATCAGCCCTATGTGCGTGTGAACGGCCGGCTGCAGCCGGCCTCCTGGGGCGAGGCGTTCCGCGCCATCGCCGAGCGGGTCGCGACGACCTCGCCGCGGCGGATCGGCGCCATCGCGGGTGACCTGGTGGCGGTGGAAGACCTCTATGCCGCCAAGGACCTGCTGACGCGTCTGGGGTCGCCCAATTTCGACTGCCGGCAGGACACGAGTGTCATCGACCCGAGGTGGGGCAGGGCGACTTACCTGTTCAACGCCACGATCGCGGGAATCGAGCGCGCCGACGCGCTGCTGATCATCGGTTCCAATCCGCGCAAGGAAGCGGCCGTCCTCAACGCCCGCATCCGCAAGCGCTGGCGGGCCGGCCATTTCCCCATCGGGGTGATCGGCGAGCGCGCCGACCTGACCTATCCGTATGAATATCTCGGCGCCGGGGCGGAGACGCTGGCGGAGGTCGCGGCCGGCAATCACCCGTTCTCGCAGATCCTGCGCGAGGCCGAACGGCCGCTGGTTCTGCTCGGCGCGGGTGCGCTCGCCCGGCGCGACGGCGCGGCGATCGCCTCGCTCGCCGCCAAGGCGGCGGTGGAGCTGGGCGCCGTCAAGGACGGATGGAACGGCTATTCGGTCCTGCATGCGGCCGCCTCGCGCGTCGGTGGGCTCGATGTCGGCTTCGTGCCGCAGGAGGGCGGGCTGAAGGCGGCCGAGATGGCCGCTTACGGCACGCTCGACCTCCTGTTCCTGCTCGGGGCGGACGAGATCGGCGTCGCGCCGAGCGCCTTCGTGGTCTACCTCGGCACCCACGGCGACCGCGGCGCGCACCGCGCCGACGTGATCCTTCCGGGCGCCGCCTACACAGAGAAATCGGCGCTCTACGTGAACACCGAGGGCCGGGTGCAGATGGCGGCGCGGGCCGCCTTCCCGCCGGGTGATGCGCGCGACGACTGGGCGATCCTGCGCGCGCTCTCCGACGTGCTGAAGCATCGGCTGCCCTACGACTCGCTCCCGGCGCTGCGCGCGGCGATGTTCCGCGAGCATCCGCACCTCAAGCGGATCGACACGATCGAGCCCGCCGATGCCGCGGCCATTCGGCGCCTCGCGGCGCTCGGCGGCACGCCCGAGAAGGCCCCGCTGCGGTCCGGTGTGAGCGATTTCTATCTGACCAACGCGATCGCCCGGGCTTCGGCGGTGATGGCGGAGTGCTCGGCGCTGGCCGGCAAGACTTCCACGCTGACGGCGGCGGAGTGAGCACGATGGACGCATTCTGGACGAGCACCGTGTTCCCGCTGGTCATCATGGTGGCCGAAAGCGTGCTGCTGCTCGTCGTGCTGCTGGTGGCGATCGCCTATATCCTCTACGCCGACCGCAAGATCTGGGCGGCGGTGCAGATCCGGCGTGGTCCGAACGTGGTCGGTCCGTGGGGGCTGTTCCAGTCCTTCGCCGACCTGCTCAAGTTCGTCCTGAAGGAACCGATCATCCCGGCCGGCGCGAACAAGGGCGTGTTCCTGCTCGCGCCGCTCGTCACCTGCGTGCTGGCGCTTGCCGCCTGGGCGGTCATTCCGGTGAGCGCCGGCTGGGTCATCTCCGACATCAATGTCGGCATCCTCTACATCTTCGCCATCTCCTCGCTCGGCGTGTACGGCATCATCATGGGCGGGTGGGCGTCGAACTCGAAATATCCGTTCCTGTCGGCGCTGCGCTCGGCCGCCCAGATGGTCTCCTACGAAGTCTCGATCGGCTTCGTCATCATCACCGTCCTGCTGTGCGTCGGCTCGCTCAACTTGAGCGCGATCGTCGAGGCGCAGAACAGCCGCTTCGGGCTGTTCGGCTGGTTCTGGCTGCCGAACTTTCCGATGTACATCGTGTCCTTCGTCTCGGCGCTGGCCGAGACGAACCGCCCGCCTTTCGATCTCGTCGAAGCGGAGTCCGAGCTCGTGGCCGGCTTCATGGTCGAATACGGCTCGACCCCGTACATGATGTTCATGCTTGGCGAATACGTGGCGATCGCCACCATGTGCGCCATGTGCGTGATCCTGTTCATGGGCGGCTGGCTGCCGCCGTTCCCGGTCATTCCGTTCACCTGGGTCCCGGGCGTGATCTGGTTCGTGCTCAAGGTGCTGTTCGTCTTCTTCATGTTCGGCATGGTGAAGGCGTTCGTGCCGCGCTACCGCTACGACCAGCTCATGCGGTTGGGCTGGAAGGTCTTCCTGCCGCTCTCACTGGCCATGGTCGCGATCGTCGCCGGCGTGCTGCAGTTCGCCGGGCTGGCGCCGAAGTGAGGAGCAAAGTCATGAAACTCGACCAGGCCGCCCGTTCCTTGTTCCTGAAGGAGTTCGTGGAGGCGCTCGTCCTGTCGATGCGCTACTTCTTCAAGCCCCAGGCGACGATCAACTCTCCGTTCGAGAAGAACCCGATCTCGCCGCGGTTCCGCGGCGAGCACGCGCTGCGCCGCTATCCGAACGGCGAGGAGCGCTGCATCGCCTGCAAGTTGTGCGAGGCGCTCTGCCCGGCGCAGGCCATCACCATCGAGGCCGGCCCCCGCCGCAACGACGGCACGCGGCGCACGACGCGTTACGATATCGACATGGTCAAGTGCATCTACTGCGGGCTGTGCCAGGAGGCCTGCCCGGTCGATGCCATCGTGGAGGGGCCGAATTTCGAGTTCGCGACGGAGACGCGCGAAGAGCTTTATTACGACAAGGACCGGCTGCTGGCGAACGGGGACCGCTGGGAGCGGGAGATCGCCAAGAACATCGCGCTCGACGCGCCGTATCGTTAGCGCATGATCCGGCGAAGGAAAAACGGTTCGGCGGGAAGATGATACGCCATTTCATGGACATAGAGCGCGACCGGATGCAAAACCGGCTTCCGTTTCCGCTGGTCGCGCTCTATGCGATGGACGGGCCGGGGCGCGCACGCTACCAACAGCCGGCCGGACGCGTGCGGACGGCGGGGGGCAAGTCGGCGGAGGTCTCTGGGCCTTGGCCGCACAGGGGCAGGGAATGATTCTCGCGGCCGCATTCTTCTATCTGTTCGCCGGGATCTGCGTGGCCTCCGCGGTGATGGTCATTGCGGCGCGCAATCCGGTGCATTCCGTGCTGTTCCTGATCCTCGCCTTCGTCAACGCGGCCGGCCTGTTCGTGCTGCTGGGGGCTGAATTCCTGGCGATGATCCTGATCGTCGTCTACGTCGGCGCCGTCGCGGTGCTGTTTCTGTTCGTGGTGATGATGCTCGACGTGGACTTCGCCGTCCTGCGGCAGGGCTTCCTCGACTATCTGCCGGTCGGGGCGCTGGTCGCGGTCGTGTTCCTGGTTGAGCTGCTCCTCGTGGTCGGTGCCTGGGTGATCGGGCCGGGCGTCCCGACGACCATCAGGGCGCCGATCCCGGCCGTCACCAACACCGAGGCGCTCGGGCTCGTGCTCTACACGCGCTACGTCTATTTCTTCCAGGCGGCGGGCCTGATCCTGCTCGTCGCCATGATCGGCTCGATCGTGCTCACCCTTCGGCACAAGGAGCGGGTGAAGCGGCAGGTGATCGCCGAGCAGGTCGCCCGCACCAAGGCGACCGCGATCGACATTCGCCAGGTGCGGCCGGGGCAGGGGATCTGAAACGCATGACGATCGGTCTCGGTCATTATCTGACGGTCGCCGCCATCCTGTTCACGCTCGGGATCTTCGGCATTTTCATCAACCGCAAGAACGTCATCGTCATCCTGATGTCGATCGAGCTGATCCTGCTCAGCGTCAACATCAACCTGGTGGCGTTCTCGGCATTTCTCGGCGACCTGGTCGGGCAGGTCTTCGCGCTCTTCGTGCTCACGGTGGCCGCCTCGGAGGCGGCGATCGGGCTGGCCATCCTGGTCGTCTTCTTCCGTAATCGCGGCTCGATCGCGGTCGAGGACATCAACCTCATGAAGGGCTGAGACCGGGGATGTACCAGGCCATCGTCTTTCTTCCGCTCCTTGGTTTTCTGCTCGCGGGGCTGATCTCGATCGTCGGCGCGCGCGGCCGTCATCCGGGCGGCAGTCCTGGCCACGGCGCCGAGGATCACCTCACCGATCTCGGGCCTCATGCGGGCGGCGGCGCGCCGTCGCCGCACGGCGATCTCGGAACGATCCATCATCCGCACAGCGAGCCCGAGGACTATGAGCAGCCGGCCGCCGGATCGCGCACGGCCGAGCTGATCACCACGACGCTCCTGTTCATTTCGATGGTGCTGTCGTGGATCGCTTTCGTCCAGGTCGGCTTCGGCCATCAGGACGCGCGCGAGGCAATCGCGAGCTTCATCGTATCGGGCGACCTGCACGTCGAATGGTCGCTGCGCATCGACACGCTCACGGCCGTGATGCTCGTGGTCGTGACGACGGTGTCCGCGCTCGTCCATCTCTATTCGGT
>CAYVBN010000565.1:0-3235 GCA_964449645.1 uncultured Hyphomicrobiales bacterium | reverse complement strand
CACCCAGCGCGCGAGCGAGAACATCGCGTCGTCGCGGTGCTCGAAGCCCAGGATCTGCAGGCCGAGCGGAAGCCCTTCGTCCTGCAGCACCGGCAGCGAAACCGCCGGGATGCCGAGCAGCGAGGCCGGCACCGCGAAGGCCGGATTTCCGGTCGCGTCGAGGCCGACCGGCGCCGGGCCGGGCGCGGACAATGTGACGCAGCCGTCGCACACGGCAGCGAGATCGGCGTAGCACGCCCGCGCGCTGTTCCGCTCCTTCAGCAGAGCGCGGTAGTCATCGAGCCGCATCGCTTCGGCGCGCTTCAGTCGTTCCCGCATGGCGACGCTCAGCTTCTCCTCGTCGCGTTCGCGGTAGGTGTTCAGAGGCCAACGGGCTTCCCATTCGTTGATGCGCGCCGACAGCATGCGCGCGTTGGCGATCGCCGTTTCGAGCGCAGCAATCTTGGGGTCGCTGCGGCGGTCGAGAATGGCGATGCCGGCAGCGCTCAACCGGCTCAACGCCGTCTCGAACGCCTGCTTTGCGGTATCGCTCGCCACCGCCCAGCCGGCGGTTTCCAGGAACGCGATCCGGCGCGGCTTCTCGGGCGCGGGCGGACGGTCGGGTCCGAACAGGCCTGGAAAGCCCGGGTCACCGCCGGCGCGACTGGCGATCTCATAGGCGACCTGCCAGGTGTCCTCGAGCGTCGTGGCGAGAACGCCGGTGCAGCTTTGGCTGAAATAATCGTGACTGCCGCCGCGATTGAGCGCGCCCACGGTCGGCTTGAATCCGATGACACCGCAGTAGCTCGCCGGCCGGATAGTCGAGCCGATCACCTGGGTGCCGAGCGCGGCGCTCACCATCCCGACCGCGACCGATGCCGCCGAGCCGCTGCTCGAGCCGCCCGGCGTGCGGCGCAGGTCCCACGGATTGCGCGTCCCGCGCGGCTCGGAGGCGGCGAACTCGGTGGTCAGCGTCTTGCCGACGATGACGGCTCCCGCCTCGCGCAACGCGGCCACGCTCGCGGCGTCGCGGTCGGAACGCCAGCCCATGAACAGCGGCGACCCCATCTCGGTCGGCAAGTCGGCCGTCTCGATGATATCCTTGATGCCGAGCGGCATGCCGTCGATCGGCGAGAGCGGCCGGCCTTCGCGCCAGCGCTCCGCGGACGCGTCAGCGTCCTGGCGCGCGCGATCGAGATTGACGTGGACGAAGGCGCCGATCTGCGGCTCCCATGCGTCGAACGTTTCGAGACAGCGCTCGAGGAAACGGCGCGGCGTGTCGTCGCCCGACGAAAAGCGGGAGGTCGCCGACGTGTACGGTCGCGGCTCCGGCCGCTTGATTTCGGATGTGGTCATCTCTGCCCTCGCCGTGCGCTGCGCGTGTTGCGGAGCGGGATTTCTAGCGGGCGATGACCAGGGCGTCCACGGACACGCCCGGCGCGCCGGCGCACGCCCGTGTGGTGGCCGGCGGGGCGGGCCGGATCCGCCTTGCTTTTACCCGATAAGACCTTTGGGATAGGCAGAGAGGGGGCGCTTCCGGGCGATTCGCCCGACATCTCCAGCGATGGTGAGCGACATGCGACGCGTTCGACAGGCTGTTCTTGGCCTGCTGTTGGCGGGGCTGCTGACGCATTCCGCCGTGGCGGCCACATGCCGCAACACCGGCAGCTTCGAAAGCTGGCTGGACCAGTTCCGCAAGGAGGCGCTGGCGCAGGGCATCTCGCAGCACGCGATCTCCGCCGCCGCGCCCTACATGACCTACGATCAGCGTATCGTGAACATCGATCGCGGACAGCGGATTTTCCAGCAGAGCTTTCTCGAATTCTCCGACCGCATGCTGGCCGCCTATCGGCTGAGCCACGGGGCGACGCTGATCAAGCGCCATGCCGCGATCTTCTCCAAGATCGAGCAGCAGTACGGCGTCCCCGCCCCGGTCATCGTCGCGTTCTGGGGACTGGAGAGCGACTTCGGCGCCAACATGGGCAAGGATCAGGCGCTGCGCTCCATCACCACGCTCGCCTACGATTGCCGGCGCTCGGACATGTTCCGGCATCATCTGTTCGACGCGCTGCGGTTGATCGAGCGCGGCGATCTCGCCCCGGGCGAGATGGTCGGCTCCTGGGCGGGCGAGCTCGGGCAGACCCAGATGATGCCCTCCGAATATTTCAAGAACGCCGTCGACTACGACGGCGACGGACGACGCAATCTGCTCAAAAGCGTGCCCGACGTGCTCGCGTCGACCGCGAACTACCTGGTCAGCCTCGGATGGCGGCGCGGCGAACCCTGGCTGCAGGAGGTGCGCGTGCCCGCCCGCCTGGCCTGGGAAGAAGCCGATCTCGCCATCCAGCACCCGCGTTCGCAATGGGCGCGCTGGGGCGTGACGTTCGCCGACGGCCGCCCTCTGCCGTCCGACGCTCTTGCGGCCTCGCTGCTGCTGCCCATGGGGCGCAGCGGTCCGGCTTTCCTCGCCTATTCGAATTTCCAGGTCTATCTGAAGTGGAACCAGTCGCTGGTCTATTCGACGACCGCCGCCTATTACGCCACGCGCCTTGCCGGCGCGCCACCGATGCACCGCGGCAGCCCGGTCGCGAGCCTCAATGCGCAGCAGATCGGCGAGCTGCAGCGCATGCTCGCCGCACGCGGCTACAAGGTGGGTGACATCGACGGCAAGCTCGGACTGGCGACCCGCGCCGGCGTCAAGGCGGCGCAATTGAAGCTCGGGCTGCCGGCCGATTCCTACCCGACCCTGGAGCTGCTCGAGCGCTTGCGCCGGACGCCCTGATGGCGGGCGCCGCGCCGGCCGGCTCGAAGGGGGCCGGCCGTCTCGGTTTGCATTTCAGGCCGGATCAGAGACGCCTGATCAGAGACACCGGATCAGAGACACGCGTCATCGATTATCGGACCGCTCACGTCACCTTCGATCCGTGCGCATGATCGTGCGGATGCGCATGCTCGCCATGCCCGTGGTGATGGTGATGATGGTGGGCATGATCGTGGGAATGCGGATGTGCATGATCGTGCGCGTGATCATGGTCATGTGGATGATCGTGGTGATGGATGCGCTGGCGCGGACGCGGTCCGCGCGGGTCTTCGCTGAACACCAGCGACTTGATGGTCACCGGAACGGTGTGCGAGGGCATGCGGATGCGCCCGAGGTCGATATAGTCGAAATCCCACAGCACGACGCCATCGATGACGAGAATTTCGCTCTCGACGTCGAGCTCCTCGCGCAGGATCGCCCCGAGCGTCTGGGCCA
>CAYVBN010000564.1:0-1983 GCA_964449645.1 uncultured Hyphomicrobiales bacterium | reverse complement strand
CTCCGGCTTGAGATGTTTCGCGAGCGCCAGGTATTCGTCGAACCGGCCTTCGCGCGGCTGCACCTCGAAGATGACGGCGAACATGGAAGCCTCCCTTCTACGGCGATCGGCGCTGCACGCCAGTCATGTGGTTGCCGGATCGAGCGAGTCGGCGCGGATGAAGGCGAGCGCGATGAACGCGCCGAGAAACTCGCTGGCAGCAGCGCCGAGAAAGGCCGGATGCATGCCGGCGATGATCGTCTCTGCGCGCGGTGCAGCGCCCGAATAGGTCGCAAACAGCGCTCCGAGCACCGCCACGCCGAGCGTCGCCCCGATCATGCGCGCCGTGTTGACAAGACCCGAGGCGACGCCGGATTGCGCCTTGGGCGCATTGGCCACCGCGACCGCCAGCACCGGGCCGGTATTGAGCCCGAGACCGATACCGACGGTCGCGAGGGCGGATTGGATCGCGAGCGGACCGCCGCGCGCGCCGATCCCCGCAAGAAGCACGAGCCCCAGTCCCATCAGGGCCATGCCCGCGACCATCGGCACACGCGGGCCCGTTCGCCCGGCGAGCGCCCCTGACCATTGCGAGACGATGAAGAAGAGCAGCGACATCGGCACGAGTTCGAGGCCTGCGACGAGGGCCGTGGCGCCGCGGCCGGCCTGAAGATAGAGCGGAACCAGGAATATCATCGCATAGATGCCGAATGTCATGAGCGCAGCGGCCGCCAGCGCCGCCGAGAAGGCCGGCCGGGCGAAAATTCCGGACGGGATCAGGACGTCTCCGCCGCGCCGCTCGCGCCAGATGAAGCCGAGTGCGCCGGCGAGGAACAGGCTCATGCCGGCGCCGACGGAAAGCGAGCCCCAGCCCTGGTGCGGCGCTTCGATCACGGCGAGCGAAAGCGCGGCGAGCGCCAGGACGGCGAGGGCCTGGCTGGCGGGCGCGAGGCGCCGTCCTTCAGGCTGAGCCGATTCAGGAATCGCCTTGAACGTCAGCGCCAGCGCCAGCAGGCCCATCGGGACGACGACGAGAAACATGCTCCGCCAGCCGGCGCGGTCGAGCAGCAGTCCGCCGAGGGTCGGGCCGAACACGAAAGCGAGGCCGTTGCAGCTCGCCCATACGCCGATGGCTTGCGTGCGTTGCTGCGCGTGCGGGTAGGCGGTGGCCAGGATCGCCAGCGAGGTCGGAAATTCCAGCGCCGCCCCGAGGCCCGTGACGGCGCGTCCGGCCACCAAGATGCGTGCGTCCGGCGCGAAGGCGCAGACGAGGGAGCCGAGGATGAAGAGCAGGATGCCTGCCGCGAAGACGCGCCGGCGACCATAGAGATCGCCGAGCGTTCCGCCGCTCAGGAGCAGGCTCGCATAGACGAGATTGTAGGCGTCGATGACCCATTGCAGCTCGCTCGTGCCGGCGTGGAGATCGCGGCCGATATGCGCGAGCGCCAGGTTGACGATCGAGGTGTCGACCTGCGCGATGAGCACGCCCAGACACATCGTCATGAGCACGAGGGGAATCTTGCGAACGCGCGCCGCGTCGATGAACGCCATGGAGCCTCCTCGCCGGCGCCCCGCCGGCTCGTGCTGACATGGGCAGGGCAGGGCGTGGCGTCATGCACGAACGCTTCGGCCGCGATCGAAGCGTTCGCGGGTGCCGATCGGGCCCGTTCGGCGTTAGAGTGAAGCGATGAGTTCCCGAATGACCGCCCCGATCCAGCTCGCCGAAATTGCCGCGCTCGTGGGAGACCCGGCGCGATCGAACATTCTCCTCGCCCTGATGGCCGGACGGGCGCTGACGGCGGGCGAGCTCGCCTACGCGGCGCGCGTCTCGGCGCAAACGGCGAGCGGTCACCTGACGAAGCTTCGGGAAGCCGGCCTGCTCGCGGCGGCGAAGCAGGGCCGGCATCAATACTACCGGATCTCCAATCCGCGGGTGGCCCACATGGTGGAGAGCATCATGGCGGTCGCGGTCGACGCGCCGCCGCGGCACCGGCCCGCCTCCCG
>CAYVBN010000563.1:0-3992 GCA_964449645.1 uncultured Hyphomicrobiales bacterium | reverse complement strand
CGGGATCGGCCGGCAGCCGATCGGCAAAGCGCGTGGCGAACTCTCCGATCGCCGCGTGGGAACGCTCGCGCCGCTCCGGCGAGAGCACGATCTACGCGGAAATTCGCGGCACGATCTCGATTCCGCTCGACGACCGCACATTCGGGCTGCGCGGGCGCGCCGACCGCATCGAGCGCGCCGCGGACGGGCGCTATGCCATCCTGGATTTCAAGACCGGAGCGGTCCCGAGCAGCAAGCAGGTTGCCGCCGGCATCGCCCCGCAGCTCACGCTCGAAGCCGCGATCCTGCGTGCCGGCGGGTTCGCCGAGGTGCCGGCCGGCAGCTCGGTGTCGGAGCTCGTCTATGTCCGTCTGACGGGCGGAGACGAAGCCGGCAAGGTCTGCCCGGTCGAGTTCAAGGGCACGACTCCGGATGCGGCCGCCGACGATGCGCTCGCGCGCCTCGCCGACCTCGCACGCACGTTCGAGGATGAGGCGACCCCTTATCGCTCGCTCGTCCTGCCGATGTGGAAGAACCGCTACGGCACCTACGACGATCTCGCGCGCGTTAAGGAATGGTCGCTCACCGGCGGCGTCTCCGAGGGAGGCGAGGAATGACCACGCGCATCATTCCGGACGACGTCTCCCGCGTGCAGATCGAGGCCTCCGATCCGGAGGTGTCGGCCTGGGTCGCCGCCAATGCGGGCGCCGGCAAGACCCACGTGCTCGCGCAACGCGTGATCCGCCTGCTGCTGCGCGGGGTCGATCCGGGCAAGATCCTCTGCATCACCTTCACCAAGGCGGCAGCCGCCAATATGGCGAACCGCGTCTTCGAGACGCTCGGCCGCTGGGTCGACCTCGACGACGCCGAGCTCGCCGCCGAGATCCGCAAGGTCGGCGATCCGCCTCCCGATCCGCGGCGCCTCGCACGGGCACGCCGGCTGTTCGCCTCCGCGCTCGAGACGCCCGGCGGCCTCAAGGTGCAGACGATCCATGCGTTCTGCACGCGCCTGCTGCAGCAGTTTCCGTTCGAGGCGAACGTGGCGGCGCGGTTCACGGTGCTCGACGAACGCAGCGAAGCCGAGCTGCTCGATCGCGCCACCCTCGACGTCATGCTCGCGGCCAGCAAGGACCCCGAGGGCGTGCTCGGGCGGGCGCTCGCGACCGCAATTGCGGCAGCGGCCGACAGCACGTTCCGCGAGATCGTCGGCGAGACGGTGGCGGCACGAAGCGAGCTCGCGCTCTGGATTGCCGCGAGCGGAGGAGTCGATGGCGCGATCGATGATCTCGCGCGCGCACTCGGGATCGAGCCCGACGACACGCTGGCACAAATCGAGGCGGAGATCGTGGACGGCCCGATCCTGCCCTCGTCCGAATGGGCCGCGGTGGCGGACGCCTGCCGCGCCGGCTCGGCCAACGACGTGAGGCAATGCGAGCGTCTCTCGCAAGCCGCCGCGGCAGTCGGACCGTTGAAGGTCGAGGCTTATCTCTCGGTGTTCTTCACGAGCGAATCGGGCCTGCGGCAGTCGATCCTCACGTCGAAGCTCGCCGCCAAGGAACCTGCGCTTGCGGCCCGGCTGCTCGCGGAGCAGCAGCGGCTCGTCGGCCTCCTTCACCGCCGGCGCGCCACGAGCGTGCGCGACCGCACCGCCGCGCTGCTGCGCATCGCGCACGAGGTCGTCCGGCGCTACAACGACGAAAAGGGTGCACGTGGTCTGCTCGACTACGACGACCTGATCGAAAAGACGCTCGAGCTGTTCGAGAACGTCTCCGCCGCCTGGGTGCTCTACAAGCTCGACCTCGGCATCGATCATCTGCTCGTCGACGAGGCGCAGGACACGAGCCCGAAGCAGTGGGAGGTCGTCCGTCGCCTCGTTGCCGAATTCACCGCCGGAGAGGGCGCGCGTCCCCATCGGGTGCGGACGATCTTCGCAGTCGGCGACGAGAAACAGTCGATCTTCTCCTTCCAGGGCGCGGATCCGGCGGCCTTCGCCGAGATGCGCAGCCACTTCCGGCGCGCGCACGAGCAAAGCGGCCGCCGGTTTCTGGCACGGGAGTTCAAGCATTCGTTCCGCTCGGGCGAGAACGTGCTCGCCGCCGTCGATGCGGTTTTTCACAACCTCGACATCGCCGCGAGCATCACCACCGACCCGGACGGCGTTCCACCACACATTGCCCTGCCGGGCGCCGCGCCGGGGCTCGTCGAGGTGTGGCCGATTGTCGGAACCGGCGAACGTCGCGAGATCGAGCCTTGGGATGCTCCGCTCGACGCGTCGTCGGAAACGAGCCCGCAGACGTTGCTCGCCCGGAAAATCGCCAGCACGGTTGCTGCATGGTGCAACCAGGGCCGCCGCGCCGGCGACATCCTGGTTCTCGTGCGCCAGCGCGGCGCGTTGTTCGAGGGGATCATCCGCGCGCTGAAGAACGCAGGCATTCGCGTCGGCGGAGCCGACCGGCTCGTCCTCACCGAGCACATCGCGGTCGTCGACCTCATGGCGCTCGCCGATTGCCTGCTGCTGCCCGACGACGACCTGTCGCTGGCAATTGCGCTCAAGAGTCCGCTGTTCGGCTTCGACGACGACGACCTGTTCCGCCTCGCCTGGGACCGCTCCGGATCTCTGCGCGACGCGCTGCGCCTTCATGCCGGCGAGGAGCCGCGCTTTGCGGCCGCCGCGCAGGAGCTCGACGCGCTCGAGCACGCCGCCCGCACCGGCACGCCGTTCGCCTTCTATGCCCACCTGCTCGGCGCGCGCGGGGGCCGGCGCAGGATCCTCGCTCGGCTCGGCAGCGAAGCGGCCGATGCGCTCGACGAATTCCTCAATCTCGCGCTCGACTACGAAGCGCGCGAGATTCCCTCCCTGCAGGGCTTCGTGTCCTGGCTGCGGGCGGCGCCCACCGAGATCAAGCGCGACCTCGAGATCGTGCGCGACGAGGTCCGGGTCATGACCGTGCACGGCGCCAAGGGGCTCGAAGCGCCGACCGTGATCCTCGCCGACACGACGACTTCGCCGACCGGTCCGCGGCATCCGCGCTTGCTGCGGCTCGCCACGGACGCACCGCGTCCGGCGCCGATCGTGTGGGCCGGCCGCAAGGATGCCGACGTCCCGATGATGGCCACCGCACGCGCGCGGGCGCTCGCCGCCGCGCGGGATGAGCACAGGCGGCTGCTCTATGTCGGCATGACGCGCGCGGCCGAACGGCTGGTCGTGTGCGGCTTCGAGGGGGAGCGCCGGCGGCCGGACGGCTGCTGGTACGACCTCGTCGCCACCGCCTTGCGGACGGAGCTCGTCGCCGAGCCGGCCGACGATGGCGACGGGGAGGTTCACCGCTGGCGCAAGGTCCCGGACACGACCGCCGCCAAGGCGACCTCCGACCAGAAACCGGAACCCATCGAAGTGCCCGATTGGCTCGGCCGGCCGGTCGCGCCGGCCCCCGCGCAGCGGCTCCTGACGCCGTCCTCCGTCCACGCAGGGACGTCCCCCGTGCGGCGCAGCGGCAGTGCGGAAAGCCGACAGGCGGCTCTCGTGCGGGGGCGCCTGCTCCATCGCTTGTTTCAGGCGCTCCCGGATCTGCCGCCCGAACGGCGCCAGGCGGCCGGCGAACGCTATCTGGCGCGCGCCGGGGCCGATCTGCCCCCGGCGGAGCGCGACGCGCTCCTGGGCAAGGTCCTGGGGGTGCTCGAAGATCCGCGGTTCGCGCCGCTCTTCGCCCCCGGCAGCCGTTCGGAGGTCCCGATCGTCGGGCGCATCCCGGCAGCCGAGGGTTTGCCCATCGTGTCCGGCCAAGTCGACCGCCTGGCGGTCGCTCCCAACGCCGTCCTGATCGCCGACTACAAGACGGACCGCTCGGCGCCCACCCGGCCGGAGGACGTGCCGGAGTCGTACACGCGGTACCTGCTGCACGGCTTCCGCGAGGCCTGGGGCTTCGCGGGGTGTCCGGTCCGGATCAAGTTCACCGCCCGCGGGGCGCGACAGCACCTCAAGGCCAAGGGCGACGGGAGACGGTAATGTCCGC
>CAYVBN010000562.1:0-4172 GCA_964449645.1 uncultured Hyphomicrobiales bacterium | reverse complement strand
AAGATGGAAGAGGCGATCAAGGCCATCTCCACCATGCGCGGCCACGATCTGCGCGACTTCATGCTGCTGGCGTTCGGCGGCGCCGGGCCGGTGCACGCCGCGCGCATCGCCCGCGATCTCGGCATGGCGGGGGTCGTCGTCCCACGCTATCCGGGCGTGTTCTCGGCCATCGGACTGCTCATGTCGGACGTGAAGCACGACTACGTGCAATCGAGAATGACGCCGATAGAGAGGCTCACCACCGCCGAGGTCGACCGTATGTTCGAGCAGCTCGCGGCGCAAGCGCTGCGCGACCTGCGCGAGGATGGATTTGCCTCGGACCGCATCCGTATCGAGCGCGCCCTCGACATGCGGTATGCCGGCCAGGGCTACGAGATCACCATGCCGTATGCCGGGATGGCGGACCTCGGCGCATTGCGCGGCGAATTCGATCGCCAGCACGGCATGCTGTTCGGCCACACGGCGCCGCAGGAATCCGTCGAAGTCGTGTCCTACCGGGTGCGCGGGATCGGTCTTGTTCCTCCGGTCGACTTGCCGCGGTTCAGCCGGACCGGTGCGGCGATCTTCGATGCTCTGCGCGAAACGCGGGAGGTGCGTTTCGACGGCGAGACGCTCGCCTGCCCGGTGTACGAACGCGAGCGCCTCGATGTCGGAGCGACGTTCGTCGGACCTGCCGTTCTCGACCAGCTCGATTGCACGACCGTGATCCTTCCGGGCCAGACGGCGCGGGTCGACGAATGGAAGAACCTGATCGTGACGCAGGAGTCGTGAGGTGAGGGGTCCGGAACCGTCCCGCCCGCACGTGGACGCCGTCGACGTCGAGGTCGTCAAGGCGAGCCTGAGCGGAATCGTGCAAGAAATGCAGAACTCGCTGTTCCGGACGGGTTACTCGACCATCGTGCGGGAGTCGCAGGACGCGTCCTGTGCGATCATGAACGTGGACGGCGAGGTGATCGCCCAGCACGTCGTGCTGCCGCTGCATATCGGGGCATTTCCGGCCTGCTGCGCGGCCGTCATCGCGGCGTTTCCCGACCTGGCGGAAGGCGATGCCTTTCTCATCAACCACCCGTATCACGGCGGAAGTCCGCACGCGCCCGACATGGCGGTGATCACGCCGGTGTTCTTCGAGGGCGAGCTGTTCGGCTTCTGCGGCAGCATTGCGCACAAGAGCGACATCGGCGGCCCGGTCCCCGGGAGCTGCTCCGGTCAGGCGCGCGAGATTTTCAACGAGGGCCTTCAGTTGCCAGCGGTCCGCTACCAGCGCGGCCATCTGACCAACACGGACATCGAACGCATCATCGCGTCCAACAGCCGGACCCCCGAATTGGTGCTGGGCGACATTCGCGGCCAGCTCGGCGCCGATCGCCTCGGCGAGAGGCGCCTGAACGAGCTGCTCGGCAAGTATGGCCGGGCCAAGGTTCTGGCCTGTGTCGATCGTCTGTCCGAGACGTCCGAGGCAAAGGTGCGGGCCGCGCTGGCGTCGTGGAAGGACGGCCGCTGGGAGGCCGAGCGGTTCGTCGACGACGACGGCATCGAATTGAACAAGCCGGTCCGCATCCACGTGGTGCTCGAGAAGGAGGGTGATCAGATCCGCTTCGATTTCAGCGGATCGGCCGACCAGACGCGCGGGCCGGCCAACATACGCCCGCCGCTCGTGCAGGCGGCCTGCGCGTATTGCCTGATCTCGCAGATCGATCCCAACATTTACGTGAACAGCGGGTTGCTGCGCGCCTTCGGGGTCACGACACGGGAAGGCAGCGTGCTGAACCCGAAATTCCCCGCGCCGGTGAACACCTACACCCCGACCGTTCACGCCCTGGTCGACGCGCTGTTCGATGCGGTCAGCCACACCGCGCCCGGCAACGTGCGGGCGGACGGCAGCGGCAGCCGCTCGATCATCCTGGGCGGACGCCACACCAACACCGGAAAAGGCTATGTCCAATATGAGATCATCGCCGGCGGGGCAGGGGCGCGCCCCACGCGCGACGGCGCTTCGGGCATCACCGTCAATCAGAGCAATGCCAAGATCGCCTCGGTGGAGATCATCGAGACCGAGTTTCCGACACGCGTTCAACGCTTCGAGCTCATCCGGGACTCGGGCGGCGCGGGCGAGTTCCGCGGCGGGCTCGGCATCCGGCGCGAATACGTCAATCTGGAGGACGCGCGCTTCTCCATCCGCTCCATGAAGCATGTCATTCCGCCCTCCGGATTCGCCGGCGGCAAGCCGGGGCGGACCGGCGACATCTGGATCAATCCGGACACGGGCGAGGCGAAGCGGCTGCCGACGCGCTATGCCGACTATCCCTTGCGCAAGACCGACGTCTTCCGCCTCGATACGCCGGGCGGCGGCGGGTATGGCGATCCGCTGCGGCGTCCGCCGTCCCGCGTCCTTGCCGATGTGCAGGAGGGTTACGTCTCGATCGAAGCCGCGCACGAGCATTACGGCGTCGTCATCGCCACTACCGCCGACGGCCTGTCGGTCGACGAGGCGGCAACGGCCCGGCGCCGAGCCGAACTGAAAACGCAGCAGAGCAAGTCATAGGCCGCAGGAGGAATCGAATGGAGCAGGCGGGAACGCCGGTGAAGCGTACGGGTGTCATCGGGCTCGGCAGCATGGGCCTGCAGATGGCGCGTCACATGGTGAACAAGGGTTTCGACGTCGCCGGATTCGACGTCGATGCGGCCGCCAATAAGACGGCGGCCAGTCACCGCGTCCGCATTTGCGCGTCGGCCAAGGAGGTTGGACAGGCCGCCGACGTCGTCGTCGTCATGGTGCAGACGGACACGCAGGTGGAAGACGTGGTCTGTCGCTCAGGCATGCTCGAAGCGCTGGCGCCGGGATCTGTGATCTGCATCGCCAGCTCCGTCTCTCCCGACCTCTGCCGCGAGCTTGCGCAGAAGACGGGAGCCCGCGGCATCGGCTTGCTTGATACGCCCGTCGTGCTCGGCCAGGAGGCGGCCAACAACGGGACGCTGACCATCTATGCCGGCGGAGAGGAGCGCTGGCTCGCCCGCGCGCGGCCGGCGCTCGAGGCTTTCGGGGCCAAGGTGCTTCACCTCGGGGACGTCGGGACGGGCCAAATCGCCAAGACGATCAACAACATGCTTTTGTGGGCGGCGATGACGGCGAATTTCGAGACCCTGACTTTGGCGAAGAAGCTGGGCGCCGACATCCCGCGCCTGATCGCGGCGCTGGGCCACGGCAGCGGTGCCAATTGGTCGCTCTCCCGCTGGGGCAAGAGCACTGGTAAATGGGCCGAGAAGGACATGGACGTGGCCCTGGAACTAGCGCAGGCCGTCAAGGTTCCGGTGCCGCTGAGCGGATTGGTCGATCAGTTGGTCAAGAACATCAATCAGGAGAAGATGAAGGCATTCCTCGCCTGACGGGCGCTTTCGGAATCAAAGGGACACGAACCAGTTTACGACTCTAGTGTGGCTTGCGGATTTGAAGTTCCTATCGGAGTTCGCTGCACAATCTTAGGACCTTCAAATCCACCACACTCGCAAATAACCAGAACACGATTTCAGGGAGAACGGCAATGAAACGCCCAATGGTGCTGCTGGCCTTGTGCCTGCTTGGGTCCTGGGGCCTCACGCACGCGTCCGCGCAGAACGCGCCGCTCGCCAAGCTTCGGGTGGCCTATGATGGCTTCTCGATGACCTCGGCCCCGCTCAATTACGCGGACAAGCAGGGCATCTTCAAGAAGTTCGGGCTCGACGTGACGCCGACCTTCGTGGAAGGCGGCTCGATGCTGACTCAAGCCGTCGTCGGTGGCTCGATCGACATCGCGCAGAACGGCTATACGCCGGCGGCCGGCGCCGCCATACAGGGCGCCGACATCGTGTTCGTCGGCGGCATTTCGAACAAGCTGCCGTTCCAACTCGTGGTCCAGAAGTCGATCACCAATGCCGAGCAGCTCAAGGGAAAAAGCATCGCCATCAGCCGCTATGGCTCCTCGACCGATACGGCGGCCGACTTCGCGCTCGCGCATCTCGGACTCACCCGCAACGACGTCCACATCCTGCAATTGGGAGGGGCCGCGACCCGCATCGCCGCCGCCGCGAGCGGCCAGGTGGCCGGCACGATGGAGCAGTATCCCGACACGGCCGAGCTCGAGCGGCAGGGCTATCACGTTCTGGTCGACGTGACCGACCTCGCCGGGGACTATCCG
>CAYVBN010000561.1:0-2645 GCA_964449645.1 uncultured Hyphomicrobiales bacterium | reverse complement strand
GAACGTCAATCTGATTGCGCCGTTCCTGTGCTCGCAGGAGGCGTTTCGCATCATGAAGGACCAGACGCCGCGCGGCGGGCGCATCATCAACAACGGCTCGATCTCGGCGCACGCGCCACGCCCGCGCACCGTGTCCTATACCGCTACCAAGCACGCCATCACCGGCCTCACCAAATCGACCGCGCTTGACGGGCGCGCCTACGACATCGCCTGCGGGCAGATCGACATCGGCAACGCCGCGACCCCGCTCACCGAACGCATGGTGGCGGGCGTGCTGCAGCCGGACGGCCGCACCATGCCGGAACCGCGCATGGACGCCGATCACGTCGGCCAGGCTGTCGTCTACATGGCGAGCCTGCCGCTCGAGGCGAACGTGCTGTTCATGACCGTCATGGCGACCAAGATGCCGTTCGTCGGGCGGGGATGAAGGCGCGCCGATGGAATTGGTAGGGCGCAATAGCGAAGCGTATTGCGCCGTCTTTGCTCTTCGCCGAAGAACGGCGCGTTACGCCCTTCCGTCTCCCCGCTCCGCGCTTCGGCGGACTTGAACCCGCTGTAGCTCGCACAGCGAGCGAAGGCGGCTCGGCTGACGCGCCCTACGCAACTGAACTTGGCTCAATTGTCGGTCGTGGGAATGGACCTTACGGTCGCGTTCCCCGGACGCGGTGCAGCGCACGCAGATGAGTTTCCGCAATCCTGCATAAATCTGATTGCGTGCGGTGCACCGCAGATCCGGGGCCGGTACAGTTGTGGGTCCCGGGTCAACGCCACACCGCTGCGCGCTGCGGTGCGCCCGGGACACGTGAACCGAGCGTACGGAAACCAGGAGACCGACGGAGCGCCTCGCTCAATCCACCTTCGTCACGCTCACGCGCGTGCCGGAACGGATTGTCGCGAGCACTTTCACGTCGCTGCACGCTTTGGCGAAAATGTTGCATGGGCTCGCGAGCCGGGTCTCGTCGGCCTTGCTGATCGGCGTGCGGCCGAACCCGAGCGCGATCGCCGGCCCTTCCGGCCAGTAGGCGATCTCGCCGGGCGTGACCACCGCGCGCGCGTCTGTCTCGCGCGCCGCCACCACCGAGACATCGAAATAGACCTCCTCGCCCCAGGTCAGAACGCGCGAGGTGATCGGAAGCGCCGCCGCGACGGCGCGCGCCGTCGCCGTGTCGAAGAGATCGGCATCGAGCGTCAGCGTGCCGAAATCGAAGCGGATGCGCATGGGCGTGGCCCCCAGGTGTTCACCGAAGAACGGTGCCACGCCAGCCCGGCGCGCGCCAACGGCGGGCGGCGGCGCAAGGCGGGGAACGGCAACGTCAGTGCAGCCGGAACTCCCCATCGACGGCGCGGAACTCGGCCGGGCGGATCAGGCGGGCATGGGCGATGCGCACGGAATGCAGCGGCCCCTCGAGCTGGCGCCGCCAGAATTCGAGAAAGCGCTGCAGTTCCGGAAAGTTAGGATGTAAATCGTAGTCTTGCCAGACGTAGCTCTGCAGCAACCAGGGGTGATCGGGCCGCCGATAGAGGATGTGGGCCGTCGTCAGGCCGTAACCTTCGAGTTGGCGGCGGAAGTCTTTGCGAGACATGTCTTCTGTCCTCCGTCCTGTCGGACACGACTCGAAATACCTGAGTTTGCTGCCCGACAGAGGCTCCTTGCAAGAGAAACTAGCGAATAGCTATTTAGTTTCAGATGCTTAGCAGCAGATATGAAAGACTGCTGATAGCCCGGCCGCATCCCCCCGCGTGGGCGACCGCATTCCGGCCCGAAAGCCGCGTTAACCAACGCCGCTAACCAACGCCGCTGATGGGTTTCTGCAGCACGAAACGCCGACTGGCACTCACCGCGAGTGAGTGCTATTTTTTTCGTGATCCCCCCTTGCGGCTCAAAAAGGCGTGACCTATGTCGCGCGCGGGCGGTCTCGGGGGACATCCGCTGGGATCGCAAATCCTGGAAAAAGCTCTATCCGGCAGTATGTTAGGAGGAAATCCATGAAGTTTCGTCCGCTTCACGACCGTGTCGTGGTCAAACGGATCGACGCCGAAGAGAAGACGGCAGGCGGCATCATCATTCCGGATACCGCCAAGGAAAAGCCCCAGCAGGGCGAAGTGATCGCCGTGGGCCCCGGGGGCCGGGACGAGGCGGGGAAGCTTGTTCCCCTCGATGTCAAGGTCGGCGACCGGGTGCTTTTCGGCAAGTGGTCCGGCACCGAGGTCAAGATCGACGGGACCGAATATCTGATCATGAAGGAGAGCGACATCATGGGGGTGCTCGTCGAGAGCGAGGCCCGCAAGAAGGCCGCTTGATCCTTTTCACTCCGTCGTCATTCCGAATGCCTGAAGGGGCTTAGGTCCGGTTCCAAGAACGGACACGTGGTCTCGCCGGGACATGGGAGAACGCAAACGATTCTTTCAGGAGCAACACAATGGCTGCCAAGGACGTCAAATTTTCCATTGACGCGCGCGACAAGATGCTGCGCGGCGTCGACATTCTCGCCAACGCGGTGAAGGTGACGCTCGGCCCGAAGGGCCGCAACGTCGTGCTCGACAAGTCGTTCGGCGCGCCGCGCATCACCAAGGACGGCGTCACCGTCGCCAAGGAGATCGAGCTCGAAGACAAGTTCGAGAACATGGGCGCGCAGATGGTGCGC
>CAYVBN010000560.1:0-1682 GCA_964449645.1 uncultured Hyphomicrobiales bacterium | reverse complement strand
GAGCCGATTCCGGTGGCCTTCCGTAGCGCCACCTTGTCGACCCAGATCGTCCTCAAGGTGCGTCAGGCCCTGTTCGACAAGCAGTTGCGGCCGGGGGATTTTCTCGGCACCGAAAAGGACCTCGCCGCCCGTTATGGCGTGAGCCGGATCGTCGCGCGCGACGCGCTGCGCACGCTCGAGGCGCAGGGTATCGTCGAGATCAAGGTCGGCGCCGGAGGCGGCGCCCGCATCGCGCAGGGGAACGCGCGGCTGTTCGCCGAGGCGCTGGCGGTTCAGCTCGATCTCACCGGTGTTTCGGTGTCCGAAATCATGGACGCGCAGCGCGCGATCGAATGCCTGGCGGCCGAGCTCGCGGCCGAGAACGCGACGGCGGACGACGTGGCCCGCCTGCGTGCGCTGCTCGCCGAGGCCGAAACCCAGTTCGACGATCTCGACGCCTTCACGCGCAACGGGCGCGAGTTCCACCTCGCCGTCGCCGAGGCCTCGCATAACCGGGTCCTCGTGGTGCAGCTCCTGTCGCTGCAGCATGTGTCCTGGCCCACGCACAATCGCACGCTCACCCCGATGGTGGCGCGGCGCCTGCTCGCGGTGCACCGCGAGCTGACCGATCTCATCGAGATGCGCGATCCCGCCGGGGCGCGCCGGCTGATGGACGACCACGTGAAGATGCTCCGCGCCCGACGTGTCGCCGAAAGTGCGCGCGGGCGCGGCCGGACGGAGCGCTGCTGCTGAAAGCAGCCCGGGAGCCCATTGAGAGGGACGTCAAAACCAAGGAGGAGACGATGGCGAAATTCATCATCGAGCCGCATTTCCGGCTGCACGAATGGGTGGCCGAGGAGAAGGGATATTTCCGGCTCGAAGGCCTTGACTACGAGTTCCGCGAGCTCATCCAGTCGACCGACGGCAAGCATCACTACAAGGGCGAGAAGGTCGGCGCCTTCCAGAGCATCGAGAAGGGGCGCGACGCGGACGTGAGCTGCGCCTGCCACTGGACCGTCAACGTGGCGGCGTCATCCGGGCACGCGAAGCTCTACGGCGACGTCTATTCCGTCGCGCCCTCGGGCGTGTTCGTGCCGCCGGACTCGCCGGTGAAGACGCCGGAGGATCTGGCCGGCGTGCCGATCGCCGTCGGCTACCAGTCGGGCAGCCATTATTCGACGGTGCAGGCGCTGGAACAGTATCTGCCGGCGGACAAGATCAACCTGAACTTCGCCGACGGCATGCTGTTTCACCGCATGGACATGCTGATCGAAGGCAAGAGCCCGGCGACGGCGCTGTTCAGCGGGCCGTACTATTTCGCCGAGCAGTTGGGCTTCCGCAAAATCATCGACACGACGTTCATGATCGCCTCGATGATCAACGGCAATCCGGACGCCGAAGACCTGCGCAAATTCTTCCGCGCCCTCAGGCGCGCACAGCGGGATATCGACCTGCGGCCCGAGCTCTACACGCACTACTACAAGAATGAATTCCCGGTGCGCTACCACGATCGCATGGACACGCGCCGCTGGGGGCCGGGCGAGCGGATCATCTTCGATCCCTACACGCGCGAGGCGTTCGAGGACGCGCGCAGCTGGATCGCGCAGCACGGAATTTTCCCCGACGGCAGTCTCGGCGCCGGCAGCTACGAAGAAGCGGTGGTGCGGCTCGCGAGCTGAGCCCTCCGACGCGATCGCCGGGCG
>CAYVBN010000559.1:0-7187 GCA_964449645.1 uncultured Hyphomicrobiales bacterium | reverse complement strand
CGAGCGAATGGCCCGGCACGTTTCTTTGTCGGCTCGGTCGACACACAGGTTCAGGCGAGCCTTCCTGGCGGATTGTGCAACGCGAGAAGGCCCCGTCGGGGCGCCGTAATGGCGGAGTGGTGATAGATTGCGGCGGCCTCGGCCTGCGGCTGAATGATTGTTCAGCTCCCGTCCGGCGAACCGCGTCAACCTTCCGGGAACCATGCGGAGCGAAACCGGAAGGTGCGCCGACGCGATGCCGCGGGACGCCGGCCGGCCACGCTGGCGTCACGTTGCCCGCCATGATGGGACCCACGACCGGGAGGCGCCGATGGGATTCTATGCCGATTGGCTGGCGCCGCGGCTGTGCGATTTCGCCATGCGCAACGCGCGCCTCGCGCCCTACCGCCGGCGCGTCGTCGCCGCTGCGGAAGGTCGCGTGCTCGAGATCGGCATCGGGTCGGGCCTCAACCTCTCCCTCTATGGCGCGAACGTGGAGCGCGTATTCGGCCTCGATCCCTCGCCGGTCCTGATCGAGAAGGCGGCCCAGGCGGGCAAGCGTGCCGGCGCGAGGGTCGAGCTGCTGCGCGCCTCCGCCGAACGCATCCCGCTCGAGTCCCGCAGCATCGACACGATCGTGATGACCTGGGTCGGATGCAGCATTCCGGATGTCGAGACCGCGCTCGCGGAAATGCGGCGCGTGCTCAAGCCGGGCGGAAGCATGCTGTTCGTCGAGCATGGCCGCTCGCCCGAAGCGCGCGTCGCGCGCTGGCAGGACCGGCTCGATCCCGTCTGGCGACGAATCTCGGGCGGATGCCACATGAACCGGCAGATCGACATATCCCTGCGCCGCAGTGGCTTCCGTATCGAGCGTCTCGAGACGGGCTACATGCCCGGCCCCAAGCTGCTGACGTTCCTCTACGAAGGACGCGCTGCGGCGAATTGACAGGGCGCGAATTTTCTTCTCGATCCGCGACGACGCCAGGCATTTGCTTCTCCGCGCGGCGCTGCGCGCCGAACAAATGCTCCAAGGCGCAGGAACAACTGGTGTGCTGTGCGGTAAGCCCTTATATAACGAGCGAAAATCCTTTCCCCCTGAGCTCTTCAGCTCCTTCCAGTGAGGTGTGCCATGGCTCTTCAAATCGGTGATACCGCCCCGGACTTCGAGGCCGAGACGACCGAAGGTCGCATTCGCTTCCATGACTGGATCGGCGATTCCTGGGCGGTGCTGTTCTCGCACCCCAAGGACTTCACGCCGGTTTGCACCACCGAGCTCGGCTACATGGCCCGCATCAAGCCGGAGTTCGACAAGCGCAACACCAAGATCATCGGGCTGAGCGTCGATCCGGTCGGCAACCATTCGAAATGGGCGCAGGACATCAAGGAGACGCAGGGCGTCGCGCCGAATTATCCGATGATCGGCGACACCGATCTCAAGGTCGCGAAGCTCTACGGAATGCTGCCGGCTTCGGCGTCAGGCGACGCCTCGCAGCGCAACGCGAACGATAACCAGACGGTGCGCAACGTCTTCGTCATCGGGCCGGACAAGAAGATCAAGCTGATCCTCATCTATCCGATGAGCACCGGCCGCAACTTCGACGAGGTGCTGCGGGTGATCGACTCGCTGCAGCTCACCGCGAAGCACAAGGTGTCGACGCCGGCGCAGTGGAAGAACGGCGAGGACGTGATCATTTCCGGCTCCGTCTCCGACGAAGAGGCGAAGAAGCAATATCCGCAGGGCTGGAAATCGCCGAAGCCGTATATCCGCATCGTGCCGCAGCCGCGCTGAGCACGGTTCGGTTCTGAAAACGGGCGTGGCCGGCAGGGCACGCCCGTTTCCGTCTGCGGTCCCGCGGAACATCGGTCCCGTGGGCAGCGTTTCCCGCACGAGCGTTCACGCACAGTGCAGGATCATGCTGCTCATGAAATCCACATTGGCCATCGCAACTTTGGCGACCATCCTCGGCCTCGTCTGCGCCCAGGCGGCGGAAGCCCCGAACAGTGCCACCGGCCCCCGCTCCGACGAAAAGGCGGGGCAAAGCGGCGCCGCGCAGTTCAATCAAGACCTGCCGCCGCCGGGCCAAGACGCGGCGCACGGCCGCTGGCACGACATCGAGGGCACCGCGTCGGGGAAAGTCTCGCTCTCGTCCGAGCAGCGGCAGAAGATCAGACAATACTTCGATCAGCACGAGGCCGGGCAAGTCCCCCACGTCGATTACACGATCGCGGTGGGCGCGACCGTGCCGCGCCAGGCCGAACTGAAAAGCCTTCCATCCGAGGTCGCCGACATTCTCATGGGTTACCGCGGCGACCAGTACGTCCTGGTGCAGCATCAGCTCGTGATCGTCGAACCGAAGTCGCGCCGGATCGTCGCCATTATCCCGGGCGAGGGCTGATCGGCTTCGGCCGGGTTCGGGCGCGCTTCGCCCAGGGAACCGCGCACTCCCGTCCGCCGTTGAGCAGGCGGCGCCGCCGGCCGGGTGGCGGCGCGCGCTGGCCGTTGCCCGGACGGAAAGCCGGTCATGAGCCCGATCGGGGGAGTTCGCACGGCGCGGGTGCTCACCCTTGCGCTGCTGATTGTTCTGCTCGCCATAGTCGGCCGGCCCTATTTCGACCGCCTTATCTTTACCGCGAGCGGGCCCCGACAGGTCACGCCGCGCGGCGCGCTGTCGGATGCCGAGCGCGAGACGATCGACATTTTTCGCCGCACCTCGCCCTCGGTCGTCCAGGTCGTCGGCCGGGCGAGCGCAGGTCCCGGCGACCTCGCCGAACTCGAAGGCGAAAGCGCCGCGGTCCAGTCCGGCACCGGCTTCGTCTGGGACGAAGCCGGACACATCGTGACCAACAACCACGTGGTCGAAGGCGTCAGTTCGGTCGGGGTGCGCCTCGGCTCGGGTGAAGTATTGCAGGCGCAGATCACCGGCACGGCGCCCAACTACGATCTGGCGGTGATCCGGATCGCCAATTCCGGCCATCTGCCGCCGCCGATCGCGATCGGCACATCAGCCGACCTGAAGGTCGGCCAATTCGCCTATGCGATCGGCAATCCGTTCGGGCTCGACGAGTCGCTCTCGACCGGCGTGATCAGCGCTCTCAAGCGCCGTATGCCGACGAGCGCCGGGCGCGAGATCGCCAATGTGATCCAGACTGATGCCGCCATCAATCCGGGCAATTCCGGCGGGCCGCTGCTCGATTCCGCCGGCCGCGTCGTCGGAGTGACGACCGCGATCATTTCGCCCTCCGGCTCCAACGCCGGCATCGGTTTCGCCATCCCGATCGACGTCGTCAATCGCATCGTCCCCGAGCTCATCCAGAACGGACGCGTGCCGACGCCCGGCATCGGCATCGTCGTGGCCAACGAAGCCGCGGCCACCCGCCTCGGGATCGAGGGTGTGATCGTCGTGCGGACGGTCCCGGGCTCGCCGGCGGCGCGCGCCGGACTGCGCGGGATCGACCCGAACAGCGGCGCGGTGGGCGACGTCATCGTCGGGGTGAACGGGAAACCGGTCCGCCGTCTGGGCGATCTCACCGACGCGCTGGAGCAGGCCGGGATCGGGCACGACGTCCAGCTCGACGTAGAGCGCAACGGCCAACGCCGCCAGATCGGCGTCAAGGTCGCGGATGTCAGCGGGCGCTAGCCTAGATCAGATTTGGGTTTTCACGACGTAGGCCGTCGAGACGGCGCGCAAGCCACTGTGCACACCAGACCGCGAATGCGGCGATGAGCGCCCCCGCAGCCATGTCCGTCAAATAGTGTCCGCCGACCACACGGGTGCTGATGATGATGGCCGCCTCGAATACGACGACGAAAACGAAAATCCTGCGCACGCCGGCAAAGGCCCACCCGACCAGAAGGGCGAGGATCGTGTGATAGGAGGGAAATGTAATGATGCCGGAAATGACCGCGGGGTCCAGTACGCGCAGGCTGCCGTCGCGCACGGCTAGGAACTGCGCCACTGCGCTGACGGGAATCGGACTGCCGTAGTAGTGAAAGGCGCTCGCGGCCGGAAACAATGTCGAGAGCGCGAGCGCAATGCCGAGCGCAATCGTGTTCGCGGTCGCAAAAAGCTGCAAGCGGCGAGGGTCGTAGAGACCGACGATGAAGCAGGCGATCGGCACCTGCCAGAGGAGCGCCTGATAGGTCGAGACCATCCCGGAAAACAGCCCGGGACGATGGAAGATCGCAAGGAATTCGACTTTCCAGTTGAACCCGAGCGCTTCGTCTATGGCCGTCAGAAAATCGTCCTGCGCGGGGAAACCGAGGCTCGCCAGCGGATATTGCAGGAACAGCGCCGCCATGCTGAACGCCGCGAACTGGGCGAAGCAGTGGAACGGAGCCTCGAGCCACCGCATCCGACGCAGGCGGCCATAGAGCGCAAACCCGAGCGGCGCTGCCACGAGGAGAATTGCCCGCCCGACGGACTGGCCGGTGATTGCAAACGTGAAACCTCTCGCCTCGGCCAATATGACGGACGCGAGAAGGGTGGTGGCGACGGCCGCCCATGTCAGAAGCGCCAATTGGGCACTGGCGGTCCAGCCGCCGATATCCGCCGCCGCAAGTAGCGGGCGGCGCGCCGGGTCCTCGCTCGAATAAAGCGCGGTGATCGGTTCAGGGGCCTGCACAGGTTCGCTGTAGGCGAACCGGCTTAACAACGGGCTAAGGCGCCCGCTCCGACCGGCGGCTCGGAGCTTGGTCGCATTTTCTGCGGCGAACCGGTTCTCACGTCGCCGGAGGACACCCTACCGGCATTCGAACCCGATCAGCCCGCCTTCGGACGGTGCGGCCATCTGGGTGATCTGCGCCTTCTTTCCATACTTGGCGCAATGATCCGTCGCAGCCTGCATCGACGCAGGCACGTCCGCCATGCCGTTCGGAATGCGGCCGCCGCGCTGGTCTCCGGTGACGCCGGACGCCGACGCGCCTGCGGCGAGCGGCCCGCCCACACCCGAACCGGCGCAGCCGCCGAGGACCGCGAGCATCGCAATCGCCAGAGTGATTTTCATGGCCCCGCCCCGTCATCTGACGCCGCCCACTGGCAGACTATAGGGCCCGATCACGCGCGGCAAAGCGGATGTGGGGCCTGATCCCGAGACGCGAACAACGCTTTGGAAAAAAGACTGCGCTCAGATCAAAGAGACACAGGGGAGACGATTCGAAAAAATCATCCCGCTCTACGGCAGGATGGCGAAGGCGCGCGCCGGAAATCCGAGCCCGTTGCGGACCTTCGGCCAGGTCACGACGATCAGCGCGCCTTTCTGCGGCACCTTGTCGAGATTGGCCATCACCTCGATCTGATAGTGACCGTGGGTGAGGATGTAGGTCTCCGACTCCATCTTGTCGGTCGTATCGGTGTCGAGCGACTCGTGCCCGGTCGCGGTCACGCCGCGCCGCTCGTAGAGGAAACGAATGGTTTCGGGCGCCCAGGCGGGGAACGGACTGCGCTTGAACCGCTCGGGATTCGTGTCGAAATCCTTGTACATGTCGGTGCGCAGGGCGACGAACGATCCGCGCGGGACACGGCCGTGCTTCCTCTCCCACGCGAGCAGATCGCGCAGCGAGAAGGCGTGATTGGGATCGTGGGAAAGATATAGCGTGTCGTCGAGCACGATCAGCGGCAGGATCATCTGTTGCAGCGGGATCGCATCCATGGTGATCCCGTTCTGGTCGAAATGCGCGGGCGGATCGACGTGCGTGCCGTATTGCCCGACCATCTGATAGTAGGTCGCGCGGAAGCCGTCCTGCGGAATGGTGTAGGGCCTTCCGGTCTTCGGATCGGTCGCCGGCGTCATTTTCGCCTGCCCGAACCCGGACCACACCGGCGTCGTCGCGTCGAAGCTGTGCGTGAGGTCGACGAGCTTCTTGGCCGCGATCACCCGGTAGGCTCGCGCGAGATCGTTCGCCTCGCGTGCCGGCGCGCCTTGCACGGTCGCAAGCACCAACACGGCCGAAGCGATCGTGCCGCGGATCACGCCCCACATGGCCACCACCTGTTTCAGCGCTTGGTGCTGATCGCGGCCTGCAACGACGCATATGGGAAACAGCCCGTGCCGCCGCAGATCGTTTTGATCTTGTCGAGGTTTTCGCGCGCGGGCTGAAGCTTGCCTTCGTCGACGAGCAGCAGGCCATAGTAGGACAGCGCCCACAGATGGTTCGGATCGAGCGCGAGCGCCTTCTCGTACCAGGTTTTCGCCTCGGCGGTCCGGCCGAGCTTGGCATAGGCATAGCCCGTATAGGCGGCGACGTCCGGATCGCTGTCCTGGTTGAGGCTCTGCAGAGCCGAGAGCCCCGCCTGATAATTCCCGCTGAGCACGAGGTCGCGCGCGGCGATGAAGTCGCCGGTGCGGGCACCCGGACGGCCCGCCGGCGCCACCATCGTCTCGCTTTCCATCGTCTGCGCGGCCGTCGCCTGCGTGACCGGTTCGTCGTCGGGCTCGGCCGGAATGATGTGCTCATCGTCGCCGGGTGAGAACGTCACAGGCTTCTCCTTCGGCTCCTGGCGACGGGTCGTCTGTCTGATCCTCTCCTGTTTCTCCTGCTGCCTGCGCTTCGCCTCTCTCTCCTGCCTCTCCTGTCTCTCTTGGCGGGCCGCCTTGGAGCGTGCATTGCCGGCGGGCGGCGCGGAACGCTCGACCCGCATCGGTTGATTGCGCGCCGGCGGGCTGCGCTCGGGCTGTACGCTCGTGGAATTGCAGATGCCCCCGACCCCGCTGATTGCGGCCTGGCACTGCTCGAAGGTGCGGAATCCGCAGTTGTTGCCGCCTCCGCGATAGTTGGCGCACCACTGGGCTTGCGCCGGCACCATCATGGCGAACAGCAGCGGAATGCCGAACAGGACGTAGCGCACGGAATGCTCCTCTCAGGAGGATTGTCGCGGAAGACGGCGGCCAGGTTCACCTCGGATCGACCCGGCGGTCATTCTGATCCCAAACGCAGCGGCGATCCAGCTTCGCCGGGAGGCCGAGCCGGGTCCGGCCAGTGGCGCGCCCTATGGGGTCCTCACCCCGCTGAGTTGCAGTTCCTTGGCCGACATGACGCTGACGTCGCTCGAGCCTTTGATCATGATGGCGCCCGACGCGCTGATGTGGATGTCCTTGGCGGTGATCCCGATGCTGCCGTCTTTCAGCAACCGGATCGATCCGCCCCCGGCCTTCACGACGACCTCCCCGCCCCGGTCGAAGACCATCTTCGTCTCGCCGATCTCGATCTG
>CAYVBN010000558.1:0-1547 GCA_964449645.1 uncultured Hyphomicrobiales bacterium | reverse complement strand
CGCCCTTCGGCACCCTCCATGCCGCGACCTTCAGCGTCCCGCGCCCGCTCGGGATGGCCATTCCCGACCCGCTGGTGTACCGGCTGGCGAAGTTCAGTTCCGGCGAGGGCGACGTCACCGGCTCCATTTCGGGGGAAGCGGCCTACGGCGAGGGCTCGCTCACGTTCCCCAGCATCGATCGGTCGCACAAGGGCGACCGGGCGGACCGCAAGCTCAAGGGCGATCGGCTCGCGGTCACGCCGCCCGCCGGCGCGACCTACGAGCTGGCCTCGGCTTCGTCGACGGAGCCGGTGTCTTCGCCCGCTCCCCTGAGCGAGCCGCCGGCGAGCGCGGCCGTCCGGCAGGGGGGCGAAGCGCCGGAAACGCCCACGCAACTCGCCGCGCTCGCGCCGGGCGATGCCGCCATGCAGCAGGTGAAGCTGTCCGCGGAAGCCCTCGAGGAGGAGGCCGACGGCGCGCAGTTCGACCGCATCGCGCCCACCTTCGTGGAAGAGCCGAGCGCCGCCATTCGCACCACGCGGCTCTATTTCGGCGGCACTCCGCTCGGACCGGGGGCGGGAAGCATCGAGCCGTGGGGGCCCGGCGAGGAGCCGGTGCTGGTCAATCCGGCCGATCCGGATCTGAAGACATCGTCGTTGACCCCCGGCCTGTCGGGGCAGCACGGCGAAAGCATCGCCTCGAAGGGCGAAGTCACCGGCGAGGGCCGTCGTCCCAAGAGCCCGGCCGAGCGCCTGGGTCTCACCGGAAAGGCGCGCGCCAAGGCGGAGAAGTGCCTGACCGACGCCGTCTATTTCGAGGCGCGCGGCGAGCCCGTGCGCGGCCAGATGGCCGTGGCGCAGGTCGTGATGAACCGCGTGTTCTCGGGCTATTATCCGCAGGACGTCTGCGGCGTCGTCTATCAGAACGCCAACCGCCATCTCGCCTGCCAGTTCACCTTCGCGTGCGACGGCATTCCCGAGCGGGTGACCGAACCGGACGCCTGGGCGCGTGCCAAGGAGATCGCGCGCGACACGCTCGACGGCAAGATCTGGGTGCCGGCCGTCGGCAAGGCCACGCACTATCACGCCTACTGGGTCCACCCGAGCTGGGTGCACGAAATGAAAAAGATGCTCAAGCTCGGCGTGCACACGTTCTATCGGCCGCGCAATTGGGGCGACGGCTCGGACGCACCGGTGTGGGGCGACGCGGCCGAGACCGCCGAGGTGATCAAGAAGCTCTGAGTGCGGTCGGGTGCGCGCCAAGGCCGACTTGCCCTTTCGCGCGCGGAGTCGCTGACCTTCTGAATTGCGTTCCGATCCGATTGAATCGGAACGCGCTCCGGATTTCGTATCTGGTCGGAGTTCTAGCCGGCCCGCGGCGCGCCGCCGAGAAACGCCCAGATGGCGATGGCGAGCGTCAGGGTGATCGCCACCGCGGCGCTGATGAAGCCATAGGCCGCGAACAGGATCGCCCCGATGGCCGCGCCGAGCAGGAAGCCGAGGAGCAGCCGCGCGAGCTCGACGAGACGATGCCGGGAGCCGGTGGCGCGGTCGGCGAGCTTGCGGTTG
>CAYVBN010000557.1:0-4742 GCA_964449645.1 uncultured Hyphomicrobiales bacterium | reverse complement strand
TGCGCCATCAGGCGCGGGCCACGCGCGACCGCATCAGCCCGACGGCATCGAGCTCGGCCTGCTCGCGCGCGCCCTCCGCGGCGCGCTCGCGCATCTGGTCGCGCTCGTCGAGCAGTTCCACCTTCTTCAGCTCTTCGAAGGCCTCCTGCAGCAGGGCCTTCACCTCCTCGAGCTGGACCTTGAGCTCCTCGGCGGAGCGCACCAGGTTTTCGCGCCGCTGAATCGCCGCCTTGGCGTAGGTCGGATAGGCGAAATGCGCCGGATCGTGGATGCCGGCGCGGTCTTGCTCCGACTGGATTTCGCGATCGAGCTCGGTCGCCATGCGGTTGAATTCGGCGATCATGCCCTCGATCTGCGCCACCTTGCGACGCTTCTCGTCGACCTGAAATTTCTTCAGGCGAATCAGCGTTTCACGCGACTTCATCGACTCTTACTCCCCCGAAGCCGGACGGCCTGGTCGAGCGTCAACCTCCCGGCGAGCCGGGGCGCTCCGACGGCATTTCCGCGGGAGTGTGGCGCCATAATGTTAGTTTTCGGTTTCCGTGCCCAGGATCTCTGCCAGCCGGCGGTAACCTTCCGTGAGGCCCGTGGCCTCGTCTTTCCCCTGCCGGAGGAAGTCCTCGAGCGGCTCGTGCAGCCGGATCGCCTCGTCAACCTCGGGGCTCGAGCCCTGCCGATAGGCGCCGAGGCGGATCAGTTCCTCCATGTCGGCGTAAGTGGCCATGATCTGGCGCGCCCGGGTGATGGCCGGCAGGAAGGCCGGATCGGCCGCGCGCGGCATGGTGCGCGAGACCGATTTGAGGATGTTGATCGCCGGGTAGCGTCCGCGCTCGGCGATGGCACGCTCCATCACGATATGTCCGTCGAGGATGCCGCGCACCGCGTCGGCCACCGGCTCGTTGTGGTCGTCGCCGTCGACCAGGACCGTGAACATGCCGGTGATCGTCCCGGCATCGGTGCCGGGCCCGGCCCGCTCGAGCAGACGCGGCAGCTCGGTGAAGACGGTCGGCGTATAGCCCTTGGCGGTCGGCGGCTCTCCGGCGGAGAGCCCGATCTCACGCTGCGCCATGGCGAAGCGGGTGACCGAATCCATGAGGACGAGCACGTCCTGGCCCTCGTCACGGAAATATTCGGCAATCGCCAGCGTGAGATAAGCTGCCTGGCGCCGCATCAGCGCCGGCTCGTCGGACGTCGAGACGACGACCACCGAACGGGCGAGCCCCTCCGCGCCGAGGTCGTCCTGGAGGAATTCCTGCACTTCGCGGCCGCGTTCGCCGACGAGGCCGATGACCGACACGTCGGCCTCGACATTGCGGGCGAGCATCGAGAGCAGGACCGATTTGCCGACGCCGGAACCGGCGAAAATGCCGAGGCGCTGGCCGCGGCAGGCCGTGAGGAACGTGTTCAGCGCCCGCACCCCGAGATCGAGCGGAGCGCCGACGCGGCGGCGGGCATGCGCCGGCGGCGGCATGTTGCGAAAAGCAAACGGCGCCGGCCCGGCCGGCAAGGGTCCCTTGCCGTCGATCGGCTCGCCCATGGCGTTGACCACGCGGCCGAGCCAGCCGGCTGACGGTCGCACCGATCCGGCGACGGCGCTCACCACCGCCCGGCAGCCGCGGCGCACGCCTTCGAGTGGCGCGAACGGCATCAGGAGCGCGTTGCTGCCGGAAAATCCCACCACCTCGCACGGAATGACGCGGCCGTTTGTCTCGATGGTGACCCGCGCGCCGACCGACATCGCGTGCAACGGCCCGGCCACCTCCACCATCAGGCCGCGCACGCCGACGACGCGGCCATAAATCTCGACCGCATCGAGCTCGGTGATCTGTTCGGCGAGCGCCTTCACCGCCCGGGCACGGGGTGGATGTTAACCATTTATTTACCCTTAACTTTAACCGGGTGTTTACCCGCGTCGTTAATCATTTGCCTCACGTCCTTGGGATTGAACCGGGCTCGTCCACCCCAGGACGGAGGGACGAGTCGGGAGAGTCGGTTCGTGCCGACTCTTAAAGTAGAGTCTGAGCGGCGACGTGTCTAAAAAACCTCTCTCGGGCAAGATATTAGACCGATTCGGGCAAAACTGCCCACCCGGTCCTTGCGCTTTGGAATCAGGTTTTGTTAACCATCGCCTGTTTAGCGTTCCGAATCAGTTTCTCCCAAGGCGTATACCAAGGCTGCCCCTGCGGCTGGCCGATCTGAGCCTGAAGCGGCGAGGAAGGGGACTGGCATGCGCGTTTTGCTAATTGAAGACGACAGCGCCACCGCGCAGTCGATCGAGTTGATGCTCAAATCCGAGAGTTTCAACGTCTACACGACGGATCTCGGCGAAGAGGGTGTCGATCTCGGCAAGCTCTACGACTACGACATCATCATGCTCGATCTCAATTTGCCGGACATGTCCGGCTACGAGGTGTTGCGGTCGCTGCGCGTTTCCAAGGTGAAGACGCCGATCCTGATCCTCTCCGGTCTTGCCGGAATCGAGGACAAGGTCCGCGGCCTGGGATTCGGGGCCGACGACTACATGACCAAGCCGTTCCACAAGGACGAGCTGATCGCCCGCATCCACGCCATCGTGCGGCGGTCGAAGGGTCATGCCCAGTCGGTCATCCAGACAGGCGATCTGGTGGTCAATCTCGACACCAAAACGGTCGAGGTCAACGGACAGCGGGTGCATCTCACCGGCAAGGAGTACCAGATGCTGGAGCTCCTGAGCCTGCGCAAGGGCACGACGCTGACCAAGGAGATGTTCCTCAACCATCTCTACGGCGGCATGGACGAGCCCGAGCTGAAGATCATCGACGTCTTCATCTGCAAGCTGCGCAAAAAGCTCGCCAACGCATCGAGCGGCAAGAACTACATCGAGACCGTTTGGGGCCGCGGCTACGTGCTGCGCGAGCCGAGCGAGGACGAGGCGCGCATTCCGGCCTGACCGACTCCCGGGCGCCGCGAATTGCGGCGCCGGTGCGCATCGAGTTCGACGAGCGACGACGAACCCCGCCCGCGGCGGGGTTTTTCGTTGTCGGCGACTGCGACGACGCGCTGCGACTTGATTGAATTGAAGTGCTAAAGCTTGGCCTTCGATCACAGTCCTTCGACGGCAACGAGCACTTCCCCTTTGCCGGGGAACGCTGCCGTCAGCGTGATCCGGCCAGCACCGCCAGCCGCGGGGCCGCGAATTTGAGGCTCGCGAGCGTGCGCTGCCCCGTCTGGCTCGGCGCATAGAGCCCTCGCCGCTCGGGAACCGGCCGGAACGCATCCGTAAGCCCGACCACGGTTTCGGCAGCCCCGAGCACCAGGTAGCCGTCGGGCTCGGAGACGCGCGCGATACGCTCCAGGACGTCGATCTTGGTTTCCTGGTCGAAATAGATGAGCACGTTGCGACAGAACACGACGTCGAACTTGCCGAGGTGGGAGAAGTCGGTCAGCAGATTGAGCGGCCGAAACTGCACCATGGCGCGGATGTCCGGCGCGATCTGCCACATGTCGCCGTTCTGGGTGAAGTACTTGACGAGCATCTGGATCGGCAGCCCGCGCTGCACTTCGAACTGGCTGTAGACGCCGGCGCGCGCCTTCTCCAGCACGCCGACGGAGATGTCGGTGCCGAGGATCTCGATCCGCCAGCCGGCAAGCTGGTGTCCCATTTCCTTGAGACAGATCGCCAGCGAATAAGGCTCCTGCCCGGTCGAGGCGGCGGCGCACCAGATGCGGAGCCGGCGCTGGCCGGCGCGCGCGGCCAGCAGCGCCGGGATGATGTCCTCGCGGAAATGGTCGAACGGAATCTTGTCCCGGAAGAAGAACGATT
Organism: uncultured Hyphomicrobiales bacterium; assembly: GCA_964449645.1. Taxonomy (GTDB): domain Bacteria; phylum Pseudomonadota; class Alphaproteobacteria; order Rhizobiales; family Xanthobacteraceae; genus CAYVBN01. Next base: position 940 of record CAYVBN010000557.1, on the reverse strand, counting down.
CGTTGGTGGTCATGGCCTCGACCACGGCGACGGTCAGGGGCTCCGATCCCGGCGCCTTCAGCCGGCTCACCAGATCGCTGAGGTTCGCGAGCCCGACCTTCCGGGCGATCGGCAACAGCCGGCTCTCGACCAGGTATTGCTTGTCGGCCGACAGGATGAGGCCGGACCGCTGCTTGAGCAGCTTGCAGACGAAATCGTAGTCCTGCACCTTCACGACCGCTCTCCCGCGAACAGGCGCACGACTTTCGGCCCGATCTGATCGAGCGGCAGAACCGCCGAGCAGACCCCCGCATTGGCGACGGCGCCCGGCATGCCCCAGACCACGCTCGTGGCTTCGTCCTGGGCGATGACGCTCCCGCCGGCCGCGACGATTTCAGCCGCCCCGCGGCTGCCGTCGGAGCCCATCCCGGTGAGCACGAGCGCCAGGATCGCCGGCCCCCACAGCTTCGCGGCGGAGGAGAACAGCGGATCGACCGAGGGCTTGCAGAAGTTGATCATCGGCCCGTCGTCGAGCGTGACCACCGGCTGGCCGTTGCGGCGACCGATCTGCATGTGCTTGCCGCCGCGCGCGATATAGATGTTGCCGCTCGTGATCGGCTGGCCGTCCTCGGCCTCGTAGGCCGGGCGTCCGCTCGCGCGCGCGAGGTGCTCGGCCAGGATGGTCGTAAAGGTCGGCGGCATGTGCTGGGTGATCAGAACCGGAGCCCTGTCGACGACCGCCTTCACCTGCCCGATCAGCGCCGTGAGCGCCTGCGGGCCGCCGGTCGACGACCCGATCAGCAGCACGCGCGGAACGGTGGTGGAAAAGGCACGCAGCTTGAAGGTCGCCGGGGTCGGAGCGACCACGGCCGGGACCTCGCCACGGCCGTCGACCGAACGCGCAATTGCCGGGGGCGCGGCGCGCGCGGCCGAGCGCTTGCGCTTGCCGCCGAGCTGCTTG
>CAYVBN010000556.1:0-16257 GCA_964449645.1 uncultured Hyphomicrobiales bacterium | reverse complement strand
GCGGCACCACGTCGGTGTGGCCGGCAAAGACGAGATGCGGCCGGCCCGCGCCGATGCGGGCATAGAGGTTCTCGACCGGGTCGGTGCCGGGCTCCGTGAAGGTGACGCGTTCGGCCGAGAACCCCGCCGCCTTCAACGTGCGCTCCACAAACGCGAGCGCGCCCGCCTCGACCGGCGTCACCGACGGGCAACGGATCAAGGCACGGGCAATCTCGACCGGATCGTTCATGCGAACGGCATGGCATGCGTCGCGCGCGAGTTCAATCGCTCAAGCGCAGACGGAGGCCGCAAGCTCGCTCATGCGGGGACCTCAGCGCGGGCGAGCGGGTCCGGACCATATTGGTTCGGTCCCGGTGTGCCGCGCAGGCAGCCGAGTTCGACGAGCATCCAGATGTAGATGCCGACCTCCGCCAGCGCGAACACGAAAGAGAGAACGTCGTTTTGGACATTTCGACCGGCGGCTTCCAACACTCCGGGCACCAAATAGAACACGACGAGCCACCAAGCCGACCGGTTTCGATCATGCAGCCGTTTGGCCCCAACCGCGAGGCCGGTGTAGATCATCAGCAGCGAGACGATCACAACGGATACCAGCAAGGCGACCGAGAATCCTGATGTGAGAATGTCAAGTCCCAGGGAAAAAGATACGATCAGGAATACGAGCGCGAACAACCAATACTTGGCCCGGTTGATGCGCCCGCGAAAACTGAAAAGAAATTGAGTCAAAGTCATTGCCGCCCCCCACTCGGTTCCGTCCAACCGAGTGTAGTCGGCGTTCCGATTCGCGTAAATCGGGTCAGAACGATGTGCGCATTACTGGGCCGGCCGCGCGAACCTCAGTCCCGCAGCAATTCGTTGATGCTGGTCTTGGCGCGCGTCTTCTCGTCGACGCGCTTGACGATCACCGCGCAGGAGAGACCGGGACCCGGCTGCCCGTTCTTCATCGGCCGCCCCGGCATCGTGCCCGGCACGACGACCGAATAGGCCGGCACTTCGCCTTGGAAGACCTCGCCGCTCTCGCGGTCGACGATCTTGGTCGAGGCGCCGAGAAACACGCCCATCGACAGCACCGAGCCCTCGCGCACGATGACGCCCTCGGCCACTTCCGAGCGCGCGCCGATGAAGCAGTTGTCCTCGATGATGACCGGCCCCGCCTGCAGCGGCTCGAGCACGCCGCCGATCCCGGCCCCGCCGGAGATGTGGCAGTTCCGGCCGATCTGTGCACAGGAGCCGATGGTCGCCCAGGTGTCGACCATGGTGCCGGAATCGACGTAGGCGCCGAGATTGACGAACGACGGCATCAGCACCACACCGGGCGCGATGTAGGCCGAACGCCGCACCACGCAGTTCGGCACGGCGCGGAAGCCGGCCTCACGGAAGCGCGCCTCGCTCCAGCCCTCGAATTTCGACGGCACCTTGTCCCACCAGACCGCGCCACCGGCACCGCCCGGGATCACGCTCATGTCGTTGAGGCGGAACGACATCAGCACCGCCTTCTTGAGCCACTGGTTGACGCGCCAAGCGCCATCGGGCTGCCGCTCGGCGACCCGCTCCGCGCCACGGTCGAGCAGATCGAGTGCCGCCTCCACGGCCTCGCGGACCGGGCCCTTGGTCGCCGGCCCGACGCCCTCGCGCTTCTCGAACGCCTCGTCGATCGTTCTGGCGAGCTCGGCTTGCGACATCGGCGGTTCCCCGGAATTCCTGATGAGATGGCACGGCCGCGGTTTGTCGGGGCAACACCCGGCGGAGTCAAGCGCGGGCAGCACGCGAGTTTGCGAAGGGCGGCGTCCCGCCGGCTCAGGCCGAGCCGCGGATGCGGCCGAGGAACCTCGTCAGATCGTCGGTCACGTGATCGACGTGCGCGGCCTCGCGGCCTTCGAGCTCCCAGCTCTCGCGGAACACCTCGCGCGTGCCGGACGGCAGGATCAGCACCGTCGTCATCCCGAGCGCGTGCGGGACTTCCAGATTGCGGGCCAGATCCTCGAACATCGCCGCCCGCGTCGGGTCGACGCCGTGGCGGGCAAGAAAGCGATCGTAGGTCTTCGGCAGCGGCTTCGGTTCGAGCTCGGCCGCGACGATGTCGAAGACATCTTCGAAATGCTGGTGAATGGCGAGCCGGCGCACCACCGCGTCGGCGTGCCGGCGGGTGCCGTTGGTCAGGATGAGCTTGCGGCCAGGCAGCTTCTCGATCGCGCTGCCGAGGGCCGGATTGGGCTCGAGCGGCGAATGATCGATCTGGTGCACGAAATCGAGGAATTCGTCCGGCGCGAGGCCGTGCTCGGCCATCAGGCCGCGCATCGTGGTGCCGTAGCGGCGGTAGTAGTCCTTCTGAACCCTGAACGCCTCCTCCTGCGTGACGTTGAGAAAGCGCGCGACGAAGTCGCGGATGCGGACATCGACCTGGTGCCAGAGACCGACGTGATGTGGATAAAGCGTGTTGTCGAGATCGAACACCCAGGTGTCGACGTGCGCGAAACCGCGCGGCACGGGAGGAGCATTGGATTCCGAAGCACCCGACATGCTCACGGTTCTCTCGCCTGACGGGCGGCCTCGCGCGCGTTCACCGATGAATGAGCGTGCCGGCGCCGTGATCGGTGAACAGCTCGAGCAGAACGGCGTGTGGCACCTTGCCGTCCATGATGACCACGCCCTCGACGCCCTGCTCGAGCGCATAGATGCAGGTCTCGACCTTGGGGATCATGCCGCCCGAGATGGTGCCGTCCGCGATCAGCCGCCGCGCGTCGTCGACCGACAGCTCCTTGATGAGCGACTTCGAGCGGTCCAGCACCCCCGGCACATCGGTCAGCAGCAGAAAGCGCTTGGCATGCAGCGCGCCCGCGATCGCGCCGGCGAACGTATCGGCATTGACGTTGAACGTGCCGCCGCCGGCCGACGCCGCCACCGGCGCCAGGACGGGAATGAGCTCGCGCCCGAGGATCTGGTTGAGGACGGTCACATCGACTTTGTCGGGCTCGCCGACGAAGCCGAGATCGACGATCCTCTCGATCTGCGAGTCGGGATCGATGACGCTGCGGCTCACCTTGCGGGCGGTGACCATGTTGCCGTCCTTGCCGCACAGCCCGACCGCCTTGCCGCCCGCCGCATTGATGAAGCCGACGATCTGCTTGTTGATCGAGCCGGCGAGCACCATTTCGACGATCTCGATCGTGGCAGCATTGGTGACACGCAGCCCGGCTGCGAACTCGGACTTGATGCCGAGGCGGTTGAGCATGTCGCCGATCTGCGGACCGCCGCCGTGCACGACGACCGGATTGATGGCGGTCTGCTCCAACAGGACGATGTCGCGGGCGAAACGCCGCGCCGATTCCTCGTCGTCGATGGCGTGTCCGCCGTACTTCACGACCACGATTTCCTCGTCGTAGCGCTGCATGTGCGGCAGGGCTTCCGACAGGATGCGGGCCTGGTCGTGGGGCGAGACGGTCATCGGCGTCCTCTTCTGAGCAGGATGCGCGGGCAAGCGTCCGCCTTTTAGCGGGGGCCGCGGCCGGGCGAAAGTGCTGCCTGGAGCGCGATCCGCAAAAGTGGGGACCGGTTTTGCGTCAGATCGCGCTCCAGTTCATGAGCTGGCGCATGGCCTTATCGGCGAACCGCACACACTTCGCCGGACCATGCGCGGGCGCGATCCGCAAAAGTGGGGACCGGTTTTGCGTCAGATCGCGCTCCAGTTCATGAGCTGACGCATGGCCTTATCGGCGAACCGCACACACTTCGCCGGATCTGGCTTTTGGATTTGAAGCTCCTATGGGAGCTCGCCGCACAATCTTAGGAACTTCAAATCCGCCACACTAAGCCTGCCGGATGAGCGCGAGGATGGCCGCAACGGCGAGCAGCAGCCAGGAGATGACCAGGATAGTCCCGCCTGTGGGCGCCGCCATCGGGAAGAGCCGATGGCCCGAAAAGGCGCGCATCGCGATATCGCCCGAAAACAGGACCGTCCCGAGCACCAGGCCGGCGGCTGCCAGGAGGCCGACCGGCGGCAGCACGATATTCAGGCGGGCGACCAGGATCGCACCGAGGACAGCGGCTGCGTGGAACAGCAGCATGTAAGCGGCGCTGTCGAGACCGGCCCCGGGCGCCGCATGCGCCGAGGCGGCCGCGAGAGCGACGCCGGCGGCGCCCATCAATCCGGCGAGAATGACGAAAATCGTGTAGGTCATGCCGACTCCTCGGACGCGATGATCTTTGCAATATTACGCGGATTATGGGGCCGTGCGTCGTGCCGGTCCGGCCATAACGCCGTCCGGAAACCGGTTTCCACGTTCCGCATCCACGCTCAGCCTCGCTCCGCCAGCACGCGCACGACCGCCGCGCGCAATTCGGGCAGCCCGGCCCCGGTGCGGGCCGAGGTCGCAAGAATCTCCGGAAAGGCCGCAGGACGCCGGGCAAGCGCCGCGCCGGTCGCCACGCGGCACGCTTCGAGCGCACCGGCTTCGACCTGATCGGCCTTGGTGAGCACCACCTGATAGCTGACGGCGGCTTCGTCGAGCACGTCGAATACCCCGTCGTCGACCGGCTTCACGCCGTGACGGGCATCGATCAGCACATAGACGCGCGCCAGATTGGCGCGGCCCCTCAGGTAGGCGTGAATGAGACCGGTCCAGGCCGCCACCTTCGATTTCGGCGCCTGCGCGTAGCCGTAGCCCGGCATGTCGACGAGGGCCAGCCGCTGCCCGCCGGCGAAGAAGATCAGTTCCTGCGTGCGGCCAGGCGTATGCGAGGTGCGCGCGAGCGCCTTGCGTCCGGTCAGCGCGTTGATGAGGCTCGACTTGCCGACATTCGATCGGCCCGCGAAGGCGATCTCGACTCCGTCCATCGCCGGCAGCGAGCCGAGCGAGCCGGCGGCGAGGACGAAGCGCCACTCGCCGGCGAACAAACGGCGGCCGGCCTCGATCTCTTCCTCGCTCGCAGCCAAGGCGCGGTCCCGATCAGCACGTGACGACGGCCCGGCTCGGCCAGCGCCGTCGCGGTGACGTTCTTTCTAAAGCATGGTCCTTCTAAAGCATGATCGCGAAAAGTGGATACCGGTTTTCGGAAAAGATCATGCTCACGTCAAAGGGCTGGAGCCCGATGATCGATCCGGCTCTAGCCTGATCGACTTTTCGGAATGAGCGCCTTGAGATTGTCCCACAGTTCGATCTTGGCGCCATTGCGCCGCATGATGACCGACTGCTGGATGACCGAGAGCGTGTTGTTCCACGCCCAGTAGATCACGAGCCCCGACGAGAAGTTGGCCAGCATGAAGGTGAAGATGACCGGCATCCAGTCGAAGATCATCTTCTGCGCCGGATCGGGCGGCGTCGGATTGAGCTTCATCTGGAACCACATGGTGATGCCCATCACCAACGGCCAGGCGCCGATGTGCAGGAAGTGGCCGACCATCGGCAACAATGTCGGATCGTACGGGAGGAGCCCGAACAGGTTGAACACGTTGGTGGGATCGGGCGCCGAGAGATCGTGGATCCAGCCGAAGAACGGCGCGTGCCGCATCTCGATGGTGATGAACAGGACCTTGTAGAGTGAGAAGAACACCGGGACCTGTATCAAGATCGGCAGGCAGCCGTCAAGCGGGTTGATCTTCTCCCGCTTGTAGAGCTCCATGAGCTCCTGCTGCTGCTTCATCTTGTCGTCCGGATAGCGCTCGCGGAGCGCCTGCATCTGCGGCTGCACCGCTTTCATCTTCGCCATCGAGGCGTACGACTTGTTGGCGAGCGGGAAGAACACGGCCTTGATGAACACCGTGACCAGCAGGATCGCCACGCCGAAATTGTGGAACAGGTGGAAGAGCTGATCGATCGCCCAGAACATCGGCTTGGTGATGAAATAGAACCAGCCCCAGTCGATCAGCAGCTCGAAACGGTTGAGGCCGAGCTGCTTGTCGTAGCCGTCGACCACCGCAACTTCCTTGGCGCCGGCGAACAGTCGCGAGGTCACCGAGGCGCTGGCGCCCGGGGCGATGGTCTGCTGATCGAGCAGATAGTCGGTCTGGTACGTCTTCTCGTTGCCCAGCGTGCCGGCAGAGAAGCGCGCCTGCACGCTCGCCTTGGGATCCGGCAGCAGCGTCGCCGCCCAGTACTTGTCGGTGATGCCGAGCCACGCGTTGGTGACCTTGAAGTTCAAGGTCTTCTTTTCGTCGATGGTCTTGTAGGTCACCTCCTGCAGGCCCTGGTCGCCCATCACCCCGATGAGCCCCTCGTGCAGGATGTAGTAGCCGGACGTTTCAGGCATGCCGTGGCGCGAGATCAGCGCATAGGGATAGAGCGCGACCGCTCCCGTCCCCTTGTTGATGACCTGATCGACCACCGTGAACAGGTATTTGTCGTCCACCTTGATGGTGCGGCGGAACTCGAGACCCTGGTCGTTGTCGTAGACGAGCGTAACCGGATGCTCGACCGTGAGCGGCCCGCTGCCCTCCTGGCGCCACAGGGTATCGGGGCCGGGCAATGCGACGGAGGCCCCGGAGGCACCGACCCAGCCGAATTCGGCATAGAACGGATGCGGACTCCCCGAGGGCGAAAGCAGCTCGATCGGCGGCGAATGCGGGTCGACGGTTTCGCGATACTGCATCAGCGCGAGATCGTCGATGCGTCCCCCCTTGAGGTTGACCGAGCCGCGCAGGCGCGGCGTCTCGATCGAAACGCGCGGCGAGGCGCCGACCGCGCTCGCGCGCGAGACCTGCGTGGGCGCTGTTGCGGACTGGCCGGGAGCCTGCGGAGCGGTCTGCGGGGCGGGTGCGTTGCTGCCGGGCGTAGCTTGCGTCTGCGGCTGTTGCGGCTGGACTGGCTGCGTCTGCTGCTGGGTCTGCTGCTGCGCCTGCTGGCGCTGCCGCTCCATCTGCGGCATCCCGATGAAGAATTGCCACACGATCAGCACGAGCGCCGACAGCGCGATGGCAATGATCATATTCTTTTGGTCGCTCATGGATCGCTCTGAATAACCTTCAACTTACGCCGGCCGCGTTCCGTCGCCGTGGCCGGCCGGGCGCGGACCTCGCCGCCCGTGCACCCGCTTGAGTGCGGCCAGACATTCCTCTCTCAACCGATCGAACGACATATGGAGCGCCGCACGGCGGCCGATCAGGACGTAGTCGGTACTTCGCTGCATCCGCTCTGCGGCCAACTGTCTCACGACCTCACGCAACCGGCGCCGCACGCGATTGCGTTCAACCGCGTTGCCCACCTTCTTCGAGACGGTGAAGCCGACGCGGGCCGGACCATCATCGTCGCGCGCGCGCGCCTGCAGCAGGAAGCCGGCGGTCGGAGCCCGGGCGCCGCTCGCCGCGGCAAGGAAGTCCGCGCGCTGCCTCAATCGTTCCATGGGAACGCGGCGGGCGACCGCCCGCTGTATTCAGGCGCTGAGCCGCTTGCGTCCGCGCGCACGACGAGCGTTAAGCACCCGGCGACCGCCCTTCGTAGCCATCCGGGCACGAAAGCCATGGCGGCGCTTGCGCACCAGCTTGCTCGGTTGATAGGTCCGCTTCACCGGTTTGTTCTCCGCTCATCGCGGCGTGGTGCCGATCAATCCAAATGTCGCGAGCCCCACGGTCGCGGTCCCCCGGACCGCGTCCACAGGTCTGCTGCCGACGCTCGGTTCGCGGGCTTATACGGGAGCCCCCTCGCGGCGTCAATGCAACGGCGCGCCGCCCGGAAGGCCTGGGCGCAGATTGGGGCAACCTCGAGCGTACGCCCTCCCGCCGGCGTCCGAGGGCGGCGAAACCGGCCCGCAAGACGCCCCCTGTAAGGGATCATCAACGATCCCGAGCCCTTTCCCGCGCGAGTCCCCGCCCCGGGGTTCCGCGGGGCGTGTTATTTAATTTATCGCCATCCGTCGCCGTCCGGCTCTTTCCATGCCGGAGGGTCCATTTCGGTGCCGCCGAGACGCTTGTGAGACGATCGACGGCACCCATATTTTGCTCGCTGTCGGGTGGAAGCCCACCGCGACCGCCCTGCCTCGGGGTGGCGGGCATCGTGAGCGGTTCGAGCGAAAGACGGGTCGGCCGGCATCTCGAAACGATGAACAAGCCAAATTTACGCCATCGGCATGCCGTTGCGGGGACCACCGTCGCGGCATGCCACATGCGTGCTCGGTGCTCCGCGATGTTTCCATCCGCCCCGTCCGGCTCGATCGCGTGCTCGTTCCGAACATCACCTCATATGAATCCGAAACCCGCCCATGTCGGATCGACGGAAGAAGGCGCCCGGAAATGGGGTTATTTCTTTTGGACCGCCCGCCAGGACGAGAACAACCGCGCGGGTCGAACGCACGACGCGCGGACACGTTAGGCAAATGGACGATACGGCGCGGACGCATTCTGGGGGCGACGATCGTCGGGGCACACGCCGACAAGATGATCACAACGGGAGCCTCGCGATTTCCCAAGGCTTGAATATTCGGGTCGCTGCAGACACGTCGTGCCCTATCTGATCTTGGCAGAAATTGGCCTGCGCGCGGCGCTCGCCCATTTCGCGCCAAGTTTGACCGGTCCGATGGTAAAGCGAATCATCAGCGGCTTGCGGCACTTGAAGTGATCGAGGACGCACGGGCAAAGACGGCGAGATGGCGGAACCAACCAACGCAGAGCAGCTGGCCGCAGCCAAGAAGACGGCCCGATTAGGCCTTTCGGGCAAGCTCCTCGTCCTCACGATCCTGTTCGTGATGCTCGCGGAAGTGCTGATCTATGTGCCGTCGATCGCCAACTTCCGCCTGACCTGGCTCAACGACCGCCTGGCGGTGGCCCACACGGCGGCGCTCGTGCTCGACGCAGCGCCGAGCGGCATGGTGCCGGACAGCCTGGCCCGGCGGATCCTCAACAGCATCGGGGCCAAGGCGGTGGCGATGAAAATGGGCCAGCAGCGGCGGCTGCTCGCCCTGGCGGATACGCCGCTGAACGTGGTCCAGGACGTCGACATCCGCGATGTCTCCCCGATGCATGCCATCGTGGCGGCGTTCGAATCGCTGCTCTTCGCCAAGGACACCGATCTCATCCGCGCGGTGGGCCCGGCCCCAATGGGCGGCCAGTTCATCGAAATCGTCATCGAGGAAGGGCCGCTGCGCAAAGCCATGCTGCGCTATTCGCGCAACGTGCTGCTGCTCTCGCTCGTGATCTCGGGCATCAGCGCGGCGCTCGTCTATCTCGCCCTGCACTATCTGCTGGTGCGGCCGATGTACCGCATCACCGCCAACATGACGGCGTTCCGCGAGGACCCGGAAAACCCGGCGCGCATCATCTCCATTTCGGCACGCCAGGACGAGATCGGGGTTGCCGAGCGCGAGCTCGCGGCCATGCAGCGCGAACTCGCCTCGACCCTGCAGCAGAAGAACCGGCTCGCCGCGCTCGGCCTGGCGGTGTCCAAGATCAACCACGACCTGCGCAACCTGCTCGCCTCGGCCCAGCTCTTCTCCGACCGCCTCGCCGGCCTGCCCGACCCCCAGGTGCAGCGGTTCGCCCCCAAGCTGGTGCGGGCGCTCGAACGGGCCATCGCGTTCTGCCAGACCACCCTCTCCTACGGCCGGCTGCAAGAGCCGCCGCCGGACCGCAAGCCCGTGCTGCTCGAGCCGCTGGTCGAGGAGGTGCGCGAGACGCTCGGGCTCACGCCCGAGTCGCGCATCGGCTGGATCACTTCGGTCGAGCGCGGACTGACCGTGGACGCCGATCACGACCAGCTCTTCCGCATCCTGCTCAATCTCGCCCGCAACGCCCTGCAGGCGCTGGAGAGCCGCGCGCCCAACAATCCCATGGCCGACCAGATCCGCATCACCGGCCGGCGCGAGGGAACGGTGGTGGTCATGGAGGTCGCCGACACTGGACCGGGCCTGCCGGACCATGCGCGCAGCCACCTGTTCGAAGCGTTCCAGAGCGCGGGCCGGGCGGGTGGAACCGGACTCGGGCTCGCCATTGCGGCCGAGCTGACGCGCGCGCATGGCGGCGACATCCGCCTGATCGAGGGCACGATCGGCGCCACCTTCCGGGTCACCATCCCGGACCGGGCGGTCGATCTTCATTCGCGCCGCGGGGAACGGGCGTCGGCGTGAGCCGACGGGGCAGCCTCCACGGGCTGATGTCGGGCCGCTCGGCCACCGGCCGAGGAGCGCGGGCGCGCGGGTCAATGCGGATCAATGACGTGTGTGCCCGATTGCCGACGCCGGCGCGGTGTTCGCCCGGCATGGAGGGGAAGCCAGACGGAGGCATCTGACGTTGGGGGAACTCGAAGGAGGCGCCTGCTTGGATCGCACCCCGGTTCCCGCCCCGCCCCTCGCCCGATTTCGATCCAGGCCCTTCCGATCCGGGGCCTTCCGATCCAAGCCCCTGGGCGCCTCATGGGTCGCCGGCGCCCGCCGAGCCTTGCCAAGCCGGGGCGGAGACGATAGCTATGCGGCCGTTCGACGCCGCACGTTTCACCTGCCGCCGGACACGCGCCCGTAGCTCAGCTGGATAGAGCACCAGACTACGAATCTGGGGGTCAGGAGTTCGAATCTCTTCGGGCGCGCCAGCACTTCCACCATTCAGACCAAAATTGCGAACACGGAATTGGCCGTGCGAGGTAAAGCGCCAACTCGAAAATGAGCCCAAGCGGCTTACAATCGTTTGATGCCTGGATTGCCTTTGCGCATTGGCACCGCCGGATGGACCGTGCCGTCCCGTTACGCGGCAGTGATGCCGCCCGGCGGCAGTCATCTGGAGCGTTACGCCCAACGCCTCAACGCCGTCGAGATCAATTCGTCATTCTACCGGCCGCACCAGCGCAAGACCTACGAGCGTTGGGCCCAGTCGACGCCAGCCGGTTTCAGTTTCTCGGTGAAGATGCCGAAAGCCATCACCCATGAGGCCCGGCTCATCGATTGCGACGCGATGCTTGATCGTTTCGTGACGGAGGTGACGGGGCTTGGCGATAAGCTCGGCGTCCTGCTTGTGCAATTGCCGCCGAGTTTCAGTTTCGACAAACAAGTGGCTGATCGATTCTTCCGAACCCTGCGCAAACGCATCGATACCCCCGCGGCCTTGGAGCCGCGGCATCGGAGCTGGTTCAAGTCTGACGTAACGGCTTGGCTCACCGACAGCGGCATAGCGCGTGTTGCGGCCGATCCGGCACCGGTTGCCGAAGCGGGCGAAGCAAGCCGCTGGGCCGGTCTGGCATACTATCGTTGGCATGGTTCGCCGCGGATTTACTTTTCCGACTACGATGCCGCAGCGCTCGCTTCTTTGAAGAGGAAACTCGACGAAAGTTGCCGGCGCGATGTGCCGACATGGTGCATCTTCGACAACACGGCCTCGGGGGCAGCGCTTGGAAATGCGTTGGCGCTTGCGCGCTCCAATGAGTGAATCCTGACTCCTTCTCCTATTTTGAGGCTCTGCAACTCGGCCTTCCGGCACGGTCTGCCCGGCCGTCAGTTCTTGCCCATGTTCAGCGACTTGATCACCGATGTGTATCGGGCGAGGTCGTCCTTCATGAACTGCGCGTAGTGCGCCGTGCCATTCTCCTGAAGCTGCATACCGAGCGTGATCATGCGCTTGGCGATGTCGGGCTCGCGCAGGACCTTTGCCGTGGCCGACTGCAGTCGCGCGACGATTTCCGGCGGCATCCCGACCGGCCCTTGCAGGCCCAGCATGGTCGCGACGTCGAAGCCCTTATAGCCGAGTTCGTCGCAGGTCGGCACATCCGGCAACGCTTCGTCACGTTTCATCACGCTCACGCAGAGCGCACGCAGCCTGCCGTCCTGGATCAGGGACAGCACGTTCGGAATGCCCGACCATCCGGCGTCGATCTCGCCGGTCAGCAGGCCGTTCACCAACCCGGTGCCGCCGCGATACGGCACATGCAACATTTCGATGCCGGCACGCTGGGCGAAGATCACCATCGTGAGCTGATGGATGGAGCCGGCGCCCGCAGAGCCGAAGCTCATCTTGCCCGGCTTGGATTTGACCAAGGCGACGAATTCCGCGAGCGAATGCGCCGGGACGGCCGGCTTGATCACCAGGACGGTCGGCAGCGTTGCAAGGGCCGTGATCGGCGTGAAGTCCTTGATCGTATAGTTGGCGTCGAGGTTCATGGCGATATTGATCGCCATGCCGCCCGAGTCGTTGATCATCAGCGTGTAGCCATCCGGCTTGGCCGATGCCGTCTGCTTCGCTGCCAGCACGCCGCCCGCCCCAGGGACATTCTCGACGATGAACGGGCGGCCCAGTATATCGCTGAGACGGCTGCCGAGCAGCCGCGCGAGCACGTCCGGGTTGCCGCCCGGCGCCGAAGCAGCCAGCACGCGCACGGGATGTGACGGATAGGCCGCGGGCTCCTCGGCGCGAGCCGCCGAGAACAGGACGACGGTGCAAAGCGCTACAGCGGCCGCGACCTCCGCGATTCCTCTTTTCGGCATTGTCCTCTCCCTCCCTTGTTATTCATGTGTCGCCCCAGATATCGCGGGCCAGCTCGCAGACCAGCGCGAGCTTCCGCTGCTGCACTTCGGGGGTGACGGGATTTCCCGTCTCGATGCTGGCAAAGCCGCATTGCGGACTGACCGACAGCCGGTCGAGCGAGACGAACTTGATTGCGTCATCGATGCGACGTCGCAACTCCGATTTGTCTTCGAGCATCGGCACCTTCGTCGATACGAGACCAAGCACGACATGCTTTTCCTTCGGCACGAAGCGCAACGGCGTGAAATCGCCGGCGCGTGCCGTATCATACTCCAGGAAATAGAACTGGATCTCCAGCGCGTTGAACAGGCGTTCCGCAACGACCTCATAGCTGCCTTCAGCGTGCCAATGGCCGCCGCGATTGCCGCGGCACAGATGCATGCCGATCCGCATCCCCTTGGGCGCCGCGCGCAGCACGCTGTTTGTGACCGCAATGTATTTGTCGATCAGATCGCTCCAGTCATCGCCCCGTGCCGCCAGCATGGCCTGCACGTCAGGATCACCGAACTTGGCAAACGCCGTCTCGTCGATCTGCACATAATTGCAGCCTACGTCGGCCAGGGCCTTCAGCTCCAGTCTGAAAGCCTCGATCGTGTCCGTCCAGAATTGCTCAATGTCGTCATAGGCGGTCGCCATGACGGCGGCGTCACCGCCACGAAAGTGCAGCGCGCAGGGTCCCGGCAACGTGATCTTGGGCAAGCGGTCGGAATTCGCCTTTAGAAAAGCGACGTCCTCGGCGTTGATCGGATGCGTCCATTTCACCCGGCTGCGCACCAGGGCGACCGGCTGCGCGCCGCGCCCCCCGACGCCATTTGCCCCCGCCGCATCGACCCCGCCGATGGTGTCGATGCTGAGCTCACCGAGCTGACGATAAAAATAGCTGTGATAGGAGCGGCGGCGGAACTCGCCGTCGGTCACGAACTTGAAGCCGAGTCGCTCCTGCAGCCTGATGACATCGCGGATCGCCTCGTCCTCGGCTGCCTTGAGCGCCGAGGCATCGATTGCGTGGCGCTCGAACCGTGCGCGTTCATGCAGCAACTTAGCCGGACGCAGGAGGCTGCCGATGTGCTCGGCCCGGAAGGGAGGGCTTGCCGTGGCGATGTTGGCATGAACGTTCACAGAAAACCTCCCGCTTTCCAGGATCACTTTACTAAGGCCGCTTTACAAGACGTTCCCCCGCCTGCGCACTCGCGCGGAGGTCGCGCCCCGACGAGCCTAGGGGTTGACGCCGGAAGCATGAAAGCGCTGATTATGCAAAAGAGCGTCGCGATTTTGTTGACAATGGATTTCCCGGTGGATCGTTTGAAAGCGATGCAAAGCTTCGTCCGCGTCATGCGCAGCGGCAATTTCTCGACCGCCGCGCGGCAGCTCGGGGTTTCACGCGCGCTGATTTCACGCCATATCATTGCGCTCGAGCAGCATCTCGGCTTCCCGCTGCTCAGCCGATCGACACGCAATGTGGCGCCGACCGACGCCGCGCACACGTATCTCGCGTTCTGCGAGCGCGTGCTGCGCGAACTGGAGCGGGAGCAGGAGTTCGGCCAATACCGCGAGAAGGCCGCCAGCACCGTCAAGATCGTCGGGCCCAAGTCGTTCAGCACGCTGAAGCTCGGCGACGCCATTCTTGCCCTGACGAAAGCTCAGCCACAGCTCCGCATATCGCTGTCGCTGGAGGATTTCTCCTTCCGCCCAAACGAGTTCATGGAAAAAGGGTACGACATCGCGATCTGCATTTCGTCCATCAACGACTCGGCCCTGATCTCGCGGCGCATCGCCACGCTCGAGTGGCTGCTGTGCGCGGCGCCGGACTACATCCGTCGTCACGGTCGCCCGCAGAACCCTCACGACCTCAAGCACCATGCCTGCCTGGCCCATCTCAATCTCGAAGCGAATGATCGAGTCTGGCGCTTCGACAGCAACGGCAAGCTCATATCGGTGAAGATCGACGGACCGTTCCAGTCGAACAGCGCCCTGCTGCTGCGCGAGGCGACGTTGCGCAGTCTCGGTATCGCCCTCCTGCCGCGGTACGCGGTGTCGGCTGACATTGCTTCCGGTGCGCTGGTGCCGCTGCTCCGCCGCCATCGGCCGCCGTCACGCCCGCTTGCAACGGTCTATCCCCGTTCCCTCGCCGGCTCGGCGAAGGTCAAGACTGTCAATGCCTGGCTGATCCGCTGGTTCAAGGCGCGCGACCCGAACGCCGGCCAGACCTGACGCCCGGGCCGCGCCGGGATCAATAGCACTGTCCAGCAGACCCCTCCTCATCGGACAGCGTTTTTGCGTGCGATCTTTTCCGGCTGTCGAGACGGACTCGTCGGGGCGAACTAGTTGACGTTGAAACGCACCGGCACGGTGATGGTGCGGTTGGCGCCGGGCGGCGGCGGCGGGACGGGCGAGGCCCGATGCACCAGAGAAACCACCTCTTGGTCGAGTTCGCTGAATCCGGACGATTGCACCAGACGTGCTGACAACACATTGCCGCTACCGTCGATCGAAAACCGCACATAAGCGGTGCCCCGTTCGCCGCGCTCCCTCGCAGCCGAGGGATAGCGCTTGCGGCGTTCCAGGTGCGCCATCAGCATCGACTGCCAGTTGGCGGGCGACATCGAGGATAGCCCCGAAGCAGTTTGCGCCGCGGCCATGCGGTCCGACTGGCGCGCCTGAACCTGCGCCTGTCGCTTCGCCTTGGAGTCGGCCGAGGCTTGATGCTGACGCGGATGCGGTTTTTTCTCCGGCTTCGGCTTTTCCTTTGGTTTCTGTTTTGGTGTCTCCGGCGGAAGCTGGACCTCGGCCTTGTCCAGCACGACGGTCTTGTCTTCCGCCTTCTGGTCGTCGACCGGCTTCACCTCGTCCGGCTTTGTCACCCGCTCGACCACCTGTTCTTGCGGCGCCTCTTCCTGCTTCTGCTCCTCTTCGGGACGGCTATCGTCCGCCGATTTCTGGTCCGGGGTGATCTCGTCTTTCTCCGTCTGCACAGCTTCGGGCGCGGCGGCGACCTCGACCATGATGGCGGCTGGCGGCGAGCTGTCGGCGGCCACGACGGGGTCGGAGCGCAGCATCCAGACCACGGCGCCCGCATGGGCGCCGAGCGTTACCAGCGCCGCGCCCGACCACACCAGCGCTTCGATGATCCTCGCACGGCGCGTGACGAAGCCGTTGGCGTCGTTCACGGCGAACCTCCTGCGGATGAGGGACGAGCCGCGCCGGCATCGATGGGTTGGGGCGGCGCCGACGTCGTCTGCAATCCGACCAGCGCGATCTTCAGGTAACCCGCATCGCGCAGCAGGTTCATCACCTCCATCAGGCTCTCGTAATCGACGGTCTTGTCGGCACGCAGGAAGATCCGGGTCTCCTTGTCACCGTTGGTGCAGGTGTCGAGGAACGCCGGAAGCTTGTCCCGCGCGATCGGCGTCTCGCCGACATTGAGCGTGCGGTCGCTCTTCAAGGTCAGATAGAGCGGCTTGTCGGGACGCGGCGTCTGCGGCGCCGTCGAAGCCGGCAGATCGACGTGAACGTCGACCGTCGCGAGCGGCGCCGCCACCATGAAGATGATGAGCAGCACCAGCATCACGTCGATGAAGGGCGTGACGTTGATCTCGTGGTTGTCCTCGAGATCGTCACCGAAACGGTCGCGGATGCCGCCGGCCATGACGCTTACTCCGCGGCCAGGGCGGACGCCGCGGGCTCTCGGGCGGCCGGCACCTTGCGGAAGTCCAGATCGAGGCTGACGAGCCGCTCGACGGCCGCAGCGGCATCGGCCAACGCCTGCCGGTAGCCGATGATCGCGCGCGCGAACACGTTGTAGATCACGACCGCCGGGACCGCCGCGA
>CAYVBN010000555.1:0-1639 GCA_964449645.1 uncultured Hyphomicrobiales bacterium | reverse complement strand
GAGAGCGCCATGATGCTCTGAATTGGAAGGGACACGGCCCCACCGGCGAATTGCAGCGCTGTCCGCCGGGAAATCAACTTTCGCGAGCAGTCGTAGTCCTCGTTGTCACCCATGTTCGGTTCAATCGTAATGCACCTGACGGGTCGGACCCAGAGTTTGCAATCTCGCCTGCAGACAAGGCCAGCGATAGCCGCTTCGCGCAGAATTATCCGTTTTGCGCTAGACTATCTTGCAGTGCAGCATTAGATTTTCGTCCTGACGATCGGGGGAAAATGGCGATGCGGACGGGCGACCTTGACGAGGCAATTGAAGCCGTCACCAGGGTCTTTTGTCCGCATACGATTGAAATCACGGCTCCGCGCCGAGCGCTCGACGCGGTGCTGAGAATCGCCCACCCCACGTCCCAGCCCTTGGTGGAGTTATCCTACGGCGCCCCGGTCAAGATCGACACCGGCATGCGCCTATCGTTGATGATGCATTGCGCACGCGGATCGGCCCTCACTTCCCAAGAGAACCGGTCGGGGGAGTGGCGTCGCGGCCAAACCATGCCGTTCACCGCCGGGCTTGAGACGCGGCTGCTGTTCGACGAGACCTGCGTGCAGAGGTCGGTTGCTCTCGATGCGAGCAAGCTGGAGGCCCAATGTGCGCGTTGGCTTGGCCGTCCTTTGACGCAGCCGCTGCAGCTTGCGTTACGCCCTTTTTCGGAGGATCTCGAACGCATATGGCAACGTACCCTCTCATATCTTTGGTCGAACGATGAGGGCGCCTTGCCCCTATCGGACGTCGCCAAGGCTGCGTTCGACGAGTACCTGCTGACCTTGCTCCTGCATCAACATCCGCACAACTACAGTGATGAAATCGCCCAGCCCGAGCGGGGAGCGGTTCCGGGGCTTGTCCGCCGTGCGGAGCGTTTCATGGTGGACAACGCCGAAGCACCGATCACGGTCTCAGATGTCGCTGGCGAGCTCGGCATAAGTGTGCGTTCCTTACAGGCGGGATTTCATCAATGGCGCTCCACGACGCCGATGGCGTTCCTGAGGAGCATCCGATTGCAGCGCGCGCGTGACGACCTTCTACGCTCCGACGGAGAGATCGACGTGACCACCGTAGCGTTGCGCTACGGCTTCTCGCATCTGGGCCGTTTCAGTGCGTATTATCGGGCAGCCTTTGGCGAGGTTCCGCGAGAGACTCTGCGGCGCAGCCGCTTCTCCAGGCGTCTGCGGGCATCGCGCTCTTGACGGTATTTTTCCGCAGCTGATCAGACCCGCCGATCGTCACGACAACTATCGCAAATCGGCCGATTGATGCCGATAGTCGCTGGAACCAACGAGATTCTGAATCTGCGGAATTTGTTTTTGAATTCAAGAGCTCGAATTTTTGACGGATCGCTGAGTCGGTTCTTTGCCGCGTGACGAAAGAATTTGCGCCGATAAATCAGAGCGTTATCATCACTCAAAACGATTGAGTGGGAATGAGGGGGAGTACTGTGGAGTAGAGTGGGACAGAGCAGAGTACCAAAGGCGACATTGTCCCAGCGATAGCAACCGATAGTCCTCGCACCATTGCAAACCGCACCCCAATTCGAACAGCAACTCTTGTTCTCATCAAGTCGCTTCTTTCAGCAGTAGCGAGGCCAAAT
>CAYVBN010000554.1:0-3570 GCA_964449645.1 uncultured Hyphomicrobiales bacterium | reverse complement strand
TGGCGGAGCGCGACCGGGCCGCGGTGGAATCCGCCATCGCCAATGCGGCGGCCGGCCAGGGCGAAATCCCGCCGGTCGACGCCGCGCTCGTCGGCCAGGGCGAGCGCTTTGCGCGCTTCTACGTCGCCGCCGTCGAGGAGGAGGAACGCGACCACGAGGCGGCGATCATCTACGCGCTCGAGACGACCGAGCAGCGCATGCTGGAGAACCAGTTCGCGCAGTCGCAGAAGATGCAGGCGGTCGGTCAGCTCGCCGGCGGCATCGCGCACGACTTCAACAACGTGCTCTCCGCCATCATGATGGCGACCGACTTCCTGCTCAACGCGCACAAGCCGACCGATCCGTCCTTCCAGGACATCATGCAGATCAAGCAGAACGCCAACCGGGCGGCGAGCCTGGTGCGGCAACTGCTCGCGTTCTCGCGCCGGCAGACGCTGCGTCCGCAGGTGCTCGATCTCGGCGAGGCGCTGTCCGACCTCTCCATGCTGCTGCGCCGGTTGATCGGCGAGAAGGTGTCGCTCGAGGTGGCGCACGGGCGCGACCTGTGGCCCGTCAAGGCCGACATCTCGCAGTTCGAGCAGGTCATCGTGAACCTGGCGGTGAACGCGCGCGACGCCATGCCGGACGGCGGCAAGCTCACGGTGCGGACCGCCAACATCGACGCCGCGCAGAGCCGCGCCTTCGGCTACAAGGGAATGCCCGAGGGCGAGTACGTGCTGGTCGAGATCGCCGATACCGGCACCGGCATTCCGCCCGAGATCATGGACAAGATCTTCGAGCCGTTCTTCTCCACCAAGGAGGTGGGCAAGGGCACCGGGCTCGGGCTCTCGACCGTCTACGGGATCGTCAAGCAGACGGGCGGCTTCGTCTATCCGGAATCGGAAGTCGGGAAGGGGACGACGTTCCGCATCTTCCTGCCACGCCACGTGCCGGGGCAGACGACTGCTGCTGAAGCCGACACCGCGCCCGTGGTCGCCAACGTCATCGCCGCCGCCGACGAGGTGGCGCGCCAGGCGGCGAGCGACCACACCGGGCACGGCACGATCCTGCTGGTCGAGGACGAAGAAGGCTTGCGCGGCCTCAACGCGCGCGGGCTGACATCGCGCGGCTACACGGTGCTCGAAGCCGGGAACGGCGTCGAAGCGATCGAGGTGCTGGAGGGCCGCGACGGCAAAATCGACCTCGTCGTCTCCGACGTGGTGATGCCCGAGATGGACGGGCCGACGCTGCTCAAGGAGCTGCGCCGCCGCAACCCCGATCTCAAGATCATTTTTGTTTCCGGTTACGCCGAGGACGCGTTCGAGAAGAGTCTTCCCGAAGGCAGCCAATTCGCATTCCTGCCGAAACCGTTCACCCTCAAGCAGCTCGTCGCCGCCGTCAAAGAGACGATGGGCACTTGAGGTTGTGGCGCCGCGCGATTCGCGGCGCCGTCAGGTGAGAGCGGCTCGATCTTCAAAATGAGCGTGCGATGCGAGGCTCAGTGCCGCCGCCCGCCGCCCGGCCGCCCGCCGCCCGGCCGGCCTCCGCCAGGACGACCGACTCCCGGGCGATTGCCTCCCGGCCGGCTGATGCCCGGCCGAGGGCCGCCTGGACGGTTGATCCCCGGCCGATGCCCGCCGGGCCGATTGAATCCTGGCCGATGACCGCCCGGCCGAACGACTCTCGGCGGCCGATGAATTGGCCGATGGACTCCCGGCCTGCGCCAGCCGTGCCATCCCAGCGGGCCGCCCCAACCGAGGCCTCGGCGCCAGCGATAGCCGCACCAGTACCAGCCCGGACCTCGCCACCCCGTGGCGTACCAGCAGTAACGCCGGCCTCCCCAGAAGAATTGAACGGATTCGACCCCAGTCAGGGTGTCGGCCGCGATGGGTAAGCCCCCGGGATTAACGACGGCGGCCTGGGAAGGTCCGCCCACCATCGTCAGCGCCGCGGCAGCCGTGAGTAGTAAGATCAGCTTCTTCATCGGATCCTCCGGTTTCGACGCGCCGCATCCTCCCTCTCACCCGTCCGGGCGGGTAGCGTTTGTTGCACGCACCCCCTGGTTGCGCGCAGCGCCGAAACGGAAACTTGGATACCGCACATCCGTTCCATGCATTTGGCGTGCGTGTGCGCGGCCATGTCGCCCGCTGCGAGCATGGTGCCGATGGCACGCCTAAAAATGATGAGAATGGAATCGAGCGCGGGATGGCCCGTCAGCCGGGTCGGGTCCGCCGCCCGGCGCATTCAGTTCGCATCGAGCGCGTCGATGCACTGTTGCGCACGCAAACACCCCGCCGCTTCACGCCTCAATCGAGCGCGCGGACGACCGGGCCGTAGTAAAGCGCTTTCACCGGATCGTAATGGCGCGGCCAGCGGCAGACGAAGCCGACATAGTCGCCGTAGCGCCGGTGCACGCTGGTAATGCGGGCGACCTTGTTGTAGCGCGCGCAGTGGTCGGCCGCCATCTGCCGATAGAACGGCTTGATTGCCGGCGACCAGGCGATGATGCCGCCGGTGTCGTTGCCGGTGAACGGAGCGACACGGTCCCAATCCCAGAACCAGCCGGCCTGCGCCGAGGACGCGATTCCCAGGCAGGCGAGCGCAAGACAGGCGCGGACGGCGAACGAGGAGGAACGTTGCATCGGTCGTCTCCGATCGGGCGAATCACGGTCCATCATCATAGGACGGATGGCTTTGCGGCGCACCGGCTCCCGCCGGCTGCCGCGAGCGGCACCCGATACCGTCGCCTGCGGACTGCGCTGCTCGGCCGACCGTCGCGTGAATCACATTTGATCGGAGCCTGAACCTTCGGCGCCCGTCGATCGTTTGTTCGACGCCGCGGTTAACCAAGACTCTTTCAATTGCGCAAAAATACGATGCGATCGAGCATGTTGCCACCTCCGCGACAGAATTCGGTTGAAAGCGTCGTGGCGAGCCGCCGTGAACCTCCGGGGGCCTTCCGGCGACCAAGGACCGAACGGAATCGAAGGAGAGTGTGATGTGTGACGACGCGCGCGCGCCACGGGCGCGCAGAGGCGCGGCGGGGGTGCTGGTTGCGTTTCTTGTCGTGGCGATGGTTCCGGGGCTTGCTTTGGCGCGCACCTCGGAGAGTTCCGCCAAGGAATTCCTGCAGTCGATCTACAGCTCGTACCTCGGCGACGCCGGCGGTCCCGGGCGGCGCGTTGCGCTCGACGAGCCCGCCGCCGTGCGGCGCTATTTCTCGCCCGGCCTCGCGACCCTCATCCTCGAGGACGATGCCGACGCCGGTCGGCGCGGCGCGCAGCCGGTGCTCGATCGCGACCCCTTCATCGGACGCCAGGAAGGGGCAATTTCCGACCTGACGATCGAGGTGCGCGACATCGGCGTGAAGGCGGTGGGCACGGTGAGCTTCACCCGGCAGGGCGAGGCTCAGAAGATCGTGCTCGAACTGCTCAAGGTCGGCGACGGCTGGCGCATTTCCGACATCCAGTGGCACTCCGGCAGCCTGCGGCAGCTCTACCGCAAGAAATAACCGAGCGGGATCTCGGGCGCCCGGTTTCCTGACAACTGTGCACGTCTAAGACGCGTTCCCGATCCGACCGGATCGGAGCG
>CAYVBN010000553.1:0-4287 GCA_964449645.1 uncultured Hyphomicrobiales bacterium | reverse complement strand
ACTCGCTCCAGATGTGCGTGCGCAGCGCGGCGAAGCGAGGATCGGCGCGCAGCGCATTGGCGTCGCGCGGGCGGCCGAAGGGAACGTCGAGCATTTCGCGGATGCGGCCCGGCCGCGCGCTCATCACCGCGATGCGGTCGCCGAGCAGGATCGCCTCGTCGATCGAATGGGTGATGAACACCATCGTCTTACGCTCTTCCGGTCGCTGCATCAGTTGCAGCAGCTCTTCCTGTAGGATCTCGCGCGTCTGCGCATCGAGCGCGGCGAACGGCTCGTCCATGAGCAGGATGGAAGGATTGACCGCAAGCGCGCGGACGAGCCCGACCCGTTGCTGCATGCCGCCCGACAATTGATAGGGGTAGTGCTTTTCGAACCCGGTGAGGCCGACGAGGTCGAGATAGTGCTCGACCCGCCGCCGGATGACGTCCGACCGCTCGCCGGCCATCGAGAGGCCGAACGCCGCGTTCTCGTAGACGGTCTTCCACGGCAGAAGACCGAAATGCTGGAACACCATCGCCACGCCTGGCGGCGGGCCGGACACGCGCGCGCCGCCGACAAGGAGTTCTCCGTCGCTCAGATCGGTCAGGCCGGCGATGCAACGCAGGAACGTGGTCTTGCCGCAGCCGCTCGGACCGACGATGCAGAGGATTTCCTGATGGTGGACGGTGAGGGAAAGCTGGCGGAAGGCGATGACGGCGCCGTCGAGGAAAAGCTTGCTCGCGCCCCGGGCGACAATAGCGCCATCGGCGTCGCTGGCGGACGAGAGCATTCCGTTTCCCCCTCCATTCGGCGCGGCTGCGTGGTCGCGCCTTCGGTTTTTTTCGTCGCCATCCTTTGGTGTCGGCTCGCGGGTGTCAAGTCGAGGGTATGCGCCGCCGGTGACGCAGCCGAGATGCGGAAGGGACCGTCACCGGCAGTCCTCGCTTGCCGGTTCGTGCGGGGCTCGATACCAATATGCCGGGAATGAACAAAGGTCCGACCGATGATCGATTTCTATGCGTTGACGAGTCCGAATGTGCAGAAGATTTTCATCGCGCTGGAGGAGGTCGAACTCCCTTACAAGGTCATCCCGGTCGACGTTTGGAAGGGCGAACAGTTCTCGCCCGAGTTCCTGAAACTGAACCCCAACGGCAAGATCCCGGTCATCGTTGACCACGAAGGTCCCGGCGGACGCCCCTATACGGTGTTCGAATCGGGCGCCATCCTGCTGTACTTGGCGGAGAAGACCGGCCGCTTCCTGCCAGCCGATACCGCCAAGAAATATGAAGTCATTCAATGGCTCATGATCCAGCTCACGGGCATTGGTCCGATGTTCGGGCAGCTCACCCATTTCACCAATTTCGCGCCGCCCGGAAACGACTATTCGGTCAGCCGCTACCGGACCGAGGTCAAACGTCTTTATGAACTGCTGGAGCGGCGGCTCGAGCGCACCGGCGCCTATCTGGGCGGGGCCGAGTATTCGATCGCCGACGTCGCGACCTTCCCGTGGACGCGCAATCACGACCGGCACGGCGTCGCCTGGGAGGACAATCCCAATCTGGCGCGCTGGTTCAACGCCATCGCGGCCCGCCCGGCGGTGCAGCGCGCGCTCTCCAAGGTCGAAACCATCAAGTCGGGCCGGGACACGGCATCCCCGGACGATCTCGATCGCTTCTTCGGGCGTGGACGCTACGCCCGCGCCTAGCGGGCGTGGCGCTTTTCTGAACGAAATGCGGCCGCACGGCGTCCGGTAAACGAATTCTTCGCCTCGCCCTACACGGCCCGAATGCCGCGCACCTTCAGGGTTCCCTAAGGACAACGGCAATTTATTCCGCCTATCAGCCATCAGGGTGGGCGCGGCGCGGCCGCGCTTAACCGGATAAGAAGCTGATTAGCCTTAAATTTACGAGGAATTTCGCCACTTCGAGCTGCCCGGAGCCGTCCTACAATGAGCCGGAATCCCCGACAGGCCGCCGATCGGCGTGCCGGTCTCGTTCCGGCGCCCGAGGGCAGGCGCATCCTCGTGCTGGATGCGGACGCAAAGTTCGCGGCGTCGTTGCGCCGTCTGCTCGTCGCACAGGGCCATTCGGTCGAGGTCACCGCCGACGTCGCGTCCGGCATCGAGCGCCTGCACAGTTTCGCGCCAGCCGTGCTGCTGATCGACGTGACGCTGGCGGCGGCCGATAGCACGTTCGATCGATTCACTGCGGTCTGCCCGAACATCGTCTGCGTTACGATGGGAAAGACAGGCCAGCGTGCCCGCGGCCTCGCCGCCATGCGGCGCGGCGCCTACGACCATTATGACAAGACGGCGGGGGCGGGTGAGCTCGAGGCCATCCTGCGCCGCGCCTTCGACCGGCACGACATGGCCGGGTCGCTGACCCGGCTGCTTGCCGACCGCGACCGCCGCGAGCAGGCGCTCCACGAGGCGCGCGCCGAAGCTGAGCGCGCCGCCCAGGAAGCACGCACCGCGCATGCCCGCCTGGTGGACGCGTTCGAGGTCGTGTCCGAGGGGCTCGTCCTGTTCGACGCCGACGACCGGCTGGTGATGTGGAATCGGCGCTACGCCGAGCTGTTCGAGTTCGGCGACGCGCTGACCCCCGGGATGAGCTTCGAGAATCTCCTGCGGGCGCGGCTCGCGTCCTCGAACGTCCCGGTGATGCAGGACGATCCCGAAGCCTGGTTCAGTGAGCGGCTGGCGCGGCATCGCGCGCCGGCCAACACCCACGAGCAGGAGCTTCCCGGAGACCACTGGCTGCGCATCGAGGAGCGCCGCACCGCCGACGGCGGCAACATCGGGGTGCGCATCGATATCACCGACCTCAAGCGCCGTGAAGCGTCGTTCCGGCTGCTGTTCGAGAGCAATCCGGTCCCGATGTGGATCTATGATCGCGAATCGCTGCGCTTCCTTGCCGTCAACGATACGGCCGTCGCGCACTACGGCTACGCGCGCGAGCAGTTCCTCAACATGACACTGCTCGACATCCGCCCGCCCGAGGACTGGGACGACCTCCGCCGCAACAACCCGGAGGAAAAGGCCCATTCGGACGGCGGCCGGACGTGGCGCCACATCAAGGCCGACGGGACGATGATCGAGGTCGCGGTCTTCTCGCGCTCGATTCCCTATGGGAACAGTTCGGCCCGGCTTGTCGCCATCGTTGACGTGAGCGATCGCAAGCGCGTCGAAGACGAACTGCGGCGGACGCGCGGGTTCCTCAACTCGGTGTTCGAGACCGTTCCGGTCGAAATCCTCGTCAAGGACGCGCGTGATCTGAGCTACGTGCTGGTCAACCAGGCGGTCGAGCAGCAGCACGGGATTCCGCGCGAGAAGATCATCGGCAAGACCTCGCGCGATATCTTTCGCGCGGAATTCGCCGATCTGATCGAGGGGTTCGATCGCGCGGCGCTCGCGAGCCGCAAGGCGCATTTCGCCGACGCGCACGTTCTCGAGCACGACGACGTCTCGCGCATCGTCACGTCAACCCGGCTGCCGATCTTCGGAGACGACGGCACGCCGCAGTATCTCGTCACGGTGGTGCACGACATCACCGAGCGCCGCCGGGCTGAGGAGCGCGTGGCGCACATGGCGTATCACGACGCGCTGACGGAGCTGCCCAACCGTGCCGCCTTCAACGAGCATTTCGCCGAGCTGCTCGCGCGTGCCGGACGCGACCAGGGGACGTTCGCCGTCATGTGCCTCGACCTCGACCGCCTCAAGGAGACGAACGACGTCTTCGGCCATTCGCTCGGCGACGCATTGTTGCGCCTCGTTTCGCGCCGACTGAAGGCGGCCGCCGGGCGCGCGTTCCTGGCGCGGCTCGGCGGCGACGAGTTCGCGATTCTCTACGAAGACGGGACGGCGGCGGACTGCGCCGAACTCGCCCAGAAGCTTCTGGACGTCGTTTCCGAGGAAATTGAGATCGAAGGCCACAAGCTGCAGATCGGCTTGAGCGTCGGCATCGCGCTTTTCCCGAACGACGGCACCGACGAAACCTCGCTGTTCGGCAACGCCGACGCCGCGCTTTATCGCGCCAAGGCGGAAGGCCGTGGCTCGGTGCGGTTCTTCGAAGCCGACATGGACAAGCATCTGCGCGAGCGGCGCGCGCTCGTGCACGATCTGCGCGCCGCCGTCGTCGAAAATCAGTTCACGCTGCACTACCAGCCGCAGGCGCGCATCGGCGGCGAAGTCGTCGGCCTCGAGGCATTGATCCGCTGGGACAACCCGCACCGGGGCATCGTGCCGCCATCGACCTTCATCCCGATCGCAGAAGAGAGCGGCCTGATCATCTCGATCGGCGAATGGGTGCT
>CAYVBN010000552.1:0-2196 GCA_964449645.1 uncultured Hyphomicrobiales bacterium | reverse complement strand
CGCGCGCTTCGTTTCGGCCTTGAAACGCACTCGCGCTGGGGGATGCGCCACGGCTCATAGAGCGCGATAGCATCGTAGGGCGCGATAGCGGAGCGTATCGTGCCAAATCAGAGCTCATCGGAATACGCTTCGCTATTCCGCCCTACGCGCTGGGCAATCTTTCGAGCCCCAGGAGGTCGTCGAGGCACTGTAGGGCGCAATAGCGCAGCGTATTGCGCCAGATCGAGAGTCTCAGCGGATTACGCCTTCGGCTCATCCGCCCTACACCGCGGCGTTCGCGGAGCTTGCGGGCGCGGTGTCAGCTTGGCTATTGTCGAGGCGCGCGGGCGTAGTTCAGTGGTAGAACGACAGCTTCCCAAGCTGTATGTCGTGGGTTCGATTCCCATCGCCCGCTCCAGATACACAACGTTCAACAGACTTGCTCGGTGGGACGCTGCGCAGCCCGTCGAAACCGCTGCGCCGCCCCCTCAGTACCCCATGTCCGCGAGCGTTCGGATCGTCTCGTCGGCGCTTCTGTGCGTCACCCATCGACCGCCGGCGCCGACCCACAGATGACGGTACTTCTCCCAATCGTCGATCAGAAGGTCGCCGGGAGCGGCGTGCAGATATTTGTCTTTCGACGGACAGCAGCGGACTTCCACGTGATCGCCGAGGTTCTTGCGAACCCAGGCGCGCTTGTTGTCGGGCGCTTCCGCGACCGCAGCCGGCACACCGGTGAGGACGATGGGCCGGTATTTTTCGATATAGCCCCAGAGAATCTGCAAGTCCGCCATGGGCGGAATGTCGAGGTAGAAGTCCCTCACTCGGCGCACCTGCTCCCAATCGACGTTGTCGGCGATCTTGTCGGGCCGAACGCCGAAGATCGCCTCGTGATGAGCGTCGAAATCGGCGAGCACGCCGTCCATATCCACGAAAAGCTGCATCATTCCTTCCTCTGGTCCTGGTCACCAAATGCGCGTGCGCCTCGCCGAGAATCCGGCCGAACCGCCTCACTATCTCGTCGAGTTCACGGTCCCGCGCGGTCGGTGCCTGGAGCGCGTCGACACATGCTGGCGCGAGGGCATCGCGGGTCGACGCACGCGGCACAGCCGCTCGGTTCGCAGCGCAGGCGCCAGCGAGATCCGAATTGTGTTGCATGGAGACAGTTGCAAATATCAGACAAAAGCCCGCGCGAGGCAAGTGCTTCGACGTGCAATTTCCCGCGCCAGACGCACTTCCGCTCTGCGCGTGTGGCCAAACAAATGAAACCCCGCGCTGCAGGAGCAGCGCGGGGCGAACCTTTCCGATCGTGTTTTCAGCCGCTCAGCCCGGCCCTTCACCGTTCCCGCCGGCCAACAGCGGCGTGATGCGCCGCACGGTGACGCGGCGGTTGCGCCGCTCGGGGCCGTCGGTCGGGACCTTCAGATACTGCTCGCCGTAGCCCTGCGTGGTCAGGTTCTCGGGCGGCACGCCGAACTGATCGCTCAGCACCATGGCGACCGACTCGGCCCGTCTATCAGACAGCGAGAGATTGTCGATGTCGGAGCCGACCGCGTCGGTGTGGCCTTCGATCAGGAACACCTCCTGCGGATTGCGCTCGACCGCGCGGCGGATCGCCTCGGCGATGCCGGCGAGCCGCGCCGCCTGGTCGGGCGTCACTGCCCAGGAGCCGGAATCGAACGTCACCGTGTCGATGTCGACGCGCGGCATGCGATCACGCAGCATCGGGCTGAAGCGCACCTCCTCGAGCGTGTAGCGGCGCTCGAGACGATCGACCGGCGGCGCGGTGAGCGCCGCATAGATCGCCGCCTCGTCGGCGTGCTCGGTCTCGACGATGTAGCGCTCGCGCGGGATGCGGATGACGGGCGGCGGCAGATCGACGAAATAGGCGTGCGGCCCGCCGGACGCGCGCACCGGATTGTCGATGATGACGACTTCGCGTCCGTCGGGCCCGCGGCGCGAGCGGCGCAGCAGGCGCCCGTGATCGTCGACCACCGTGATGATTCGCACGCCGCCGGGACGCTCGACGACGGTCACGGTGTCGCGCCCGCGCTGCTGCACCTGGATGTCGCGCGCGTTGAGGCCGAAGCGCGTGACCTCGTCGTGGCGGATGATCGTGCGCCCGTCCTCGCGGATGATCGTGCGATCCGGCTCGCGGATGATGGTCCGATTGCCTTCCTGCACCTGCTGACGCTGGCTCTGCAGGTCCTGCACGCG
>CAYVBN010000551.1:0-3258 GCA_964449645.1 uncultured Hyphomicrobiales bacterium | reverse complement strand
AGATCTTCAAGTGCACGGAGCATTCCGAGCGCCTGAAGAGGTCGGCACAGACGCTCGACTTCGAAATCCCCTACTCGGTGGCCGAGATCGATGCGGCCAAGCGCCTCGTGCTGGAGAAGAACGGCCAGACCGACGCCTACGTGCGGCCGATTGCCTGGCGCGGCTCCGAGCAGATGGGCGTCTCGGCGCAGAACAACACCATTCACCTCGCCATCGCCACCTGGCAGTGGCCGAGCTATTTCGATCCGGTGCAGCGACTCAAGGGCATCCGGCTCGATATGGCGAAGTACCGCCGGCCCGATCCGGCGACGGCGCCGTCGAAGTCGAAGGCCACCGGCCTCTACATGATCTGCACCATCTCCAAGCACAAGGCGGAGCGCAAAGGCTATGCCGACGCCATGATGCTCGACTGGCAGGGACGCGTCGCCGAGTGCACGGGGGCCAACATCTTTTTCGTGCGTGAGGGCCGCATTCACACGCCGACCGCGGATTGCTTTCTCGACGGCATCACCCGGCGCACCGTGATCGAGCTGGCGCGCCGCCGCGGCATCGAGGTCGTCGAACGGCGCATCATGCCGGACGAATTGACCGAGTTCTCCGAGTGCTTCATCACCGGCTCGGCCGCCGAGGTGACGGCCGTCTCCGAGATCGCCCATTGGCGCTTCACGCCGGGCGATATCACCCGGCAACTGATGGACGACTACACCGCCGAGGTGCAGCCGAAGGGCAAGGCGGCATCGGCCGCCGCCTGAGCCGCGCGATCCCGCCCGGAGCAACGCCCGCTTTCCGCCGGCGTCAGCCCGATTACGCGAGCAGGCAGGCGTCGCCGGACCACGCATCCGGCGAGGTGGGTTCGTGTTCCTGGAATTCCCGCGCTCAATCGACCGACACGCCGCTCGTCTTGATGGCGATGCCCCATTTCTTGATCTCGCTCGTGACGAAGCGCTGAAGGTAGGCCGTCGTCGTGCGGTCCGGAGTCACGAGGTCGGTGCCGATCGCCTTCATGCGCTCACGCACGGCCGGCGTGTTCATCGCCTCGACCGTAGCCTCGCGCAGCCGGCGCACGATGGGTTCCGGCGTGTGCCGCGGGAAGAACAGCCCGATCCAGTTGTTGGCCTCGAAGTCCTTGAGCCCCTCCTCGTGCGCGGTGGGCACGTCGGGCAGCGCCGGCGAGCGGTTGCGCGCGAGCAGCGCGAGCGGCGTGACGTTGCCGGCCTTGATCGGCTGCGCCTCGGTAGAGACCGCGTCGCACAGATAGTCGATGCGGCCGGCCATGAGATCCTGCAGCGCCGGCGCCGAGCCGCGATAAGGAATGTGCTGCACGTTGATGCCGAGGGCCGAATTGAGCAGCACGCAGCTCAGATGGGTCGACGCGCCGACGCCGCCCGAGCCGAACGACAGCTTGGCTGCGTTCGCCTTGGCGTGAGCGATGAATTCCTTGAGATTCTTCGCCGGGAAGTCCTTGCGGACGACGAGAACCAGCGGCTGCTCGGCGATGAGGACGACAGGCTCGAACTCCTTCACGGCGTCGTACAGCGGCTTCTTGTAAAGGCTCTGGCTGTAGGCTTGCGTGCCGACCGTGCCGAGCAGCATCTGGTAGCCGTCCGGCTTCGCAACAGCGATGCGTTGAGCGCCGGTCATGCCGCCGGCGCCGCCGACGTTCTCGACGACGATCTGCTGCTTGAGAATCTCGCTCAGTCGCTGGGCGACGATGCGGCCGACCACGTCGGTCGGACCGCCGGCCGCGAACGGCACGATCATGGTGATCGGCCGGGTCGGCCAAGTCTCCGCAGAGGCAAATCCCGCGCTCGCGAAAAGGCTCGCAAGCATCGCTGCAATCCATTTCTTAAACATGGTTCCCCCTCCTCGCTCCGCGGCGGCGCGTTCCGTCGCGCCGGCTCTGCCAGGCTACGTCACCACGTCCACTTGATATCCGGCGAGCCCCCGCTGGATTCAGCCCACTTTCGCAGCGGCACCCTTGGCCGTGCTTTGTGGCAACATCACGCCATATTGATACACTGCGGAGGCTTGCTCCGAAACGGCGGCAAGCGGTCGCGCAGCGGAGAACCGCGCTCGACATCATCGTCGATGCGCCGATCTCTCCATGCCTTTGATTCAAGACTGATCTTGTCGCAAAGACACGGTGCCGAAGTCTTGCGCACGGTGAGTGCAGGCGTCCCGCGCAAACTTTTTTACGTTACGTCGGCGTCGTCCCGACGCCGCCACAATTCTGGAAAAAAAGGCTCTTGCTCTGAGAGGACCAGAGCGTGCTAACCTAGAAAAAAGGTTCGAGGGGGCGCTCATGCGCGGTCGTCTGGTTGCTTTCGCCATCGTCGCGTCGATCATCGGCATCTTCAGCGTTCATCTCTCGGCGCAGGAAGTGCCGAAATCCCTCCAAGAGGTCCGCTCCGACGACGCGTTGCGCGCGACCAAGAACGCCTGGACGGTCGGAATTGTCGGCGGCCTGATGTCCGGAACGTACATGCGCTTCGTCAATGAGATGGCGCAGGCGCTGGACGACGGAGACAATCTGCGCGTCCTGCCGATCGTA
The DNA here is from genome assembly GCA_964449645.1 of uncultured Hyphomicrobiales bacterium. GTDB lineage: Bacteria > Pseudomonadota > Alphaproteobacteria > Rhizobiales > Xanthobacteraceae > CAYVBN01. The sequence goes on along the minus strand of CAYVBN010000551.1, from coordinate 707 downwards.
TCCTACGGCGCGGCGTCGAACCTCGACGATCTGCTCTATCTTCGTGGCGTCGACGCTGCCGTTACGCAGTCTGACGTGTTCGAATATTTCCGGACGCAACGTAAGATCGCCAACCTCGAGCGGCGCGTCAATTACATCATCCGCCTGCCCATCTCCGAGCTGCACATCCTGGCGCGCGACGACGTGCAAAGCCTGGAAGACCTGCGCGGCAAGAAGGTCAGTTTCGGCCCCGCCGGCACGGGTGCAAGCTTGACCGGCAACATCGTGTTCCAGCGGCTCGGGATCAAGGTTCAGGATGTCCTGATCGACCAGCCCACCGCGTTGCAGAAACTGAAGGCGGGCGAGATCGACGCCCTGGTGCGTGCCGTCCCCAAGCCAATCGGTTTTTTCTCCCAGATACCGGCGAATTCGGGCCTGCATCTGGTCAACATCCCGTTCACCAAGCAGTTCACGGATTTCTACACGCTCGGCGAGTTCACCAAGCAGGAATATCCGAATCTGCTGCAGGGCAAGGATCGGATCGACACGATTGCGGTTCCGGCGGTGCTCGCCGTCTATAACTGGCCGGAGAAGTCCGAGCGCTACCGCAAGGTCCAGCGCTTCATCCAGTATCTCTTCACCCACTGGGACAAATTCCAGCATCCGCCCTACCACCCGAAGTGGAAGGACATCAATTTGGCCGCGACCGTCCCCGGCTGGACCCGGTT
>CAYVBN010000550.1:0-12755 GCA_964449645.1 uncultured Hyphomicrobiales bacterium | reverse complement strand
CGCGGCTACGAGGGGCGGCCGAACATCGTGGCGATCTGGAAGGGGGTGGGCGGCGGCCGCTCGCTCTTGTTCAACGGCCATACCGACGTGATTCCGGTCGGCAACGGCGAGGGCTGGAGCGACGATCCGTGGTCGGCCTCGATCAAGGACGGGCGCATCTACGGACGCGGCTCGTGCGACATGAAAAGCGGCGTCGCCAGCCACATCATGGCGGTCGAGAACATGATGGCGGCCGGCCTCAAGCCGAAAGGCGACGTCTACATCGACATCGTCATCGACGAGGAGGTCAGCGGGCACGGAACGCTGGATACGGTGATCCGCGGCTACAAGGCGGATGCCGGCATTTCCGGCGAGACGAGCGGGCTCGCCGTGCAGCCCGCCTGCATCGGACGCATCTGGTTCGAGATCGAGATCCAGGGCAAGCCGGCGGGCATCCAGCGCCGCTATCAGGGCGTGAGCGGCATCGAGCTCGGCTACAAGATCACCAAGGCGGTCGAAGCGCTCGAGGCGAAGCGGGTCGCGACCGTCAAGCATCCGCTCTATCCGAAGCCGATCGACGCCCTGCCGTGCATGATCGGTGCATTCCACTCGGGCAATTTCCCGAGCTCCTTCCCGGCGACGTGCCTGCTGAAGGGCAGCATGGCGACGGTCCCGGGCGAAGACCACGAAGGCGTCAAGCGCAGCCTAGTCGAGCACATTGCACGCGTCGCGGCCGAAGACCCCTGGATGAAGGATCATCCGCCGACGGTTCGTTTTGTCGGCTACGACGCGCAGGCGTCGGAGATTCCGCGCGACCATCCGATCGTTCAGATCGTGTCCAAGAATTACACGGAGGTCACTGGAAAGGAGCCGGAGATCAGCGGGCGTCAGGGCGCGGCGGACACGCGCTTCCTCAATCTCTACGGCAAGACGCCGACGGTGATCTTCGGCCCGGGCTCGACGGCGGTGATGCACTCCGACGACGAATACGTGGATATCGACGATTACATCACGGCCATCAAGGTGATGGGGCTCAGCATCTGCGACTGGTGCGGCGTCGAGGCGACGTGAGCGCGGCATGAGGACGCTGTCGCCCGGCTGCAGTGGCGCCGCGTCCGCAAGGCCGGCCGCATAGCCGCCGCGCGCGACCGGTGGCGAGAGATTCCTATTGTTCTAATGTTAGCATGATTTTAGAATTCAATATCTCGCCCCGCGGGGGTCACTCGGCCTGCCGGATGCCGGCAGGGCCGAACAGGGTCGGTGTCGAGGTTTCCCGAGAATGAGTCTGCTGATCGCGCCGGAAATCTCGAACAACGCGAGCCGTCAGGCCGCCATCGACCGTCTGAAACAGATCGGCGGCCGGCTGCCGACGTGGAGCGAGCTCGCGCGTCCGGCCGAAAACGAGACCGGCCTCGCGCAGGTCGATCCGGACGCTCCGGACGTCGCCAATCTCTGGCGCGTGCACTGGTTCAACGGATCCGACCGCAGGACGCGCCTGAAGGTGCCCGCGCACGTGGTGCTGCCGCCGGAATTGACCGGCGTGAAGGCTACCATCGTGGTGGTGCTCGGCCGCAATTTTCCGATGATCGCCGCGCACAAGGTGCTCGCTGCTTATGGGTGCCTCGTGCCCCGATTGGTCACCGGGGGCTTCGATCCGGCGCGGCAGCGCGCCATCTGGCCGTCGACCGGCAACTATTGCCGTGGCGGGGTCGCGATCTCGCGCATTCTCGGATGCCGCGGCGTGGCAGTGCTTCCGGCGGGCATGAGCCGTGAGCGCTTCGACTGGTTGGCGAAGTGGGTGGCCGATCCATCCGACATCATCCGCACGCCCGGCACCGAGAGCAACGTCAAGGAAATCTACGACAAGTGCGCGGAGCTCGCGCGCGACAAGAGCAATGTGATCCTCAACCAGTTCTCGGAATTCGCCAACTATCTCGTGCACTATCATTGCACGGGTTTGGCGTGCGAACGCGTGTTCGAGGACCTGCAACGGGCCGATAAAGGCCGGCGGCTCGCGGCTTTCGTCTCGGCGACCGGCTCGGCCGGCACGATCGCGGCCGGCGACCGGCTGAAGAAATTGCACGGCACCCGGATCGTCGCGGTGGAAGCCCTCGAGTGCCCGACCATGCTCTGCAACGGCTATGGCGAGCACAACATCCAGGGCATCGGCGACAAGCACATTCCGCTCATCCATAACGTGATGAACACCGACATGGTCGTGGCGGTCTCGGATGCTGCGAGCGATGCGCTCAACCTGCTGTTCGGCAGCGAGTGCGGCCGTAAATATCTCGGCGGCCGGCGGAAGATCGACAAGGATCTGATCGGCGCATTCGACGCGTTCGGAATTTCCGGGCTCGCCAACATCGTTGCCTCCATCAAGGTGGCGAAGCGCTTTGAGTACGGTCCCGAGGACGTCATCGTCACGGTCGCGACCGACGGCGCCGCCATGTACACGAGCGAGCGGGAATCGTACGTGTCGCGCAAGTATCCGGATGGATTCGACGAGGTGAACGCGGGCGAGATTTTTGGCCGGCACCTCGAAGGCATCGCCGACGATCACGTGCTCGAGCTGACCTCCGGCGAGCGCAACCGCATCTTCAACCTCGGTTACTACACCTGGGTCGAGCAGCAGGGCGTGCCGGTCGCGGATTTCGACCGGCGCCGCAGCCAGAAATTCTGGCAGGAGCTGGTCGACACGATCCCGGCCTGGGACCGGCAGATCGAGGCCTTCAACGCCGAAGTCGGGCACAGGGCACGCGCATGAGCCTGGTGAAGCCGTACGAGAAGCTGCGCCGGGACATCGCCCAACGCGACCGCAGTCTGCGCGAGAAGGTCGTTGCGCTGGACGAGGTCGCGTCGTTCGTGCGCGACGGCGACTCGGTCGGAATCGGCGGCAGCACCATGTCGCGCACCCCGATGGCGCTGATCTGGGCGCTTATTCGCGCCCGGCGCAAGAACCTGTTGTGCTCGCGCTGCATCATTTCCAGCGACGGCGACCTGCTGTTCGGATCGGGCGTGTCCGAGCACATCGTCACGAGCTGGTTCAGCCAGGGCATCCTGTGGGGCGTCTCCAAGGTGATGCGTCACTACGTCGAGACCGGCAAGGCGCGTTTCGAGGAATGGAGCCATCTCGCGCTCGGCATGCGGTTTCGCGCCGGCGCGATGGGCGTGCCCTTCATGCCGATCCGGCCGATGCTCGGCTCCGACGTGCTGGTGCAGCGGCCGGAAGCCAAAGCAATCGAATGCCCGTTTACGGGCGAGAAGCTGCTGCTCGTTCCGGCGCTCAACCCCGACGTCGCGCTCATCCACGTGCAGCGCTGCGACCCTTACGGCAACGCGCAGATCGACGGCCTGCAGTTCATGGACCTCGACCTCGCCATGGCGGCGAACAAGGTGATCCTGACGACCGAGCGCATCGTCTCCAACGACCAGATCCGCCGCGCGCCCGACCAGACCAAGATTCCGTTCTTCGCCGTCGATGCGATCGTCGAAGTGCCGTACGGCAGCGCGCCGCACGAGTGCTACGGCGTGTACGAGCCGATGATGAAGCACATGGAGCACTACGTCCGCCTGGTGAACGACGATCCGGTCGGCGGCATGGCCGAATATCTCGACAAGTTCGTCTACGGGCCGAAATCCTGGGCGGAATTCCTCGGCCTCATCGGAATAGAGGAACTGCTCACGGCCACGCGCGCGGGAAACGCGATCTATGACGCCTAAGTCGGACTATACGGCCGCCGAGCTGCTGGCGATCCTGAGCGCGCGCCAGCTCAAGGACGGCATGGTGGTGTTCGCCGGCGTCGGCATCCCGCTGCTCGCGGCGACGCTGGCACAGCGCCTGCATTGTCCCGGTCTCACCATCCTGTTCGAGGGCGGCGTCATCGGAGCGTTCGTCGAGCCCGGCAAGCTTCCGCCGTCGACCAACGACCAGCGCTGCACGGTGCGCGCCAACATGGTGCTCGGCAGCGCCGAGGTGCTGCTGCTGCTGCAGCGCGGCTATGTCGACGTCGGCTTCATGGGCGGCGCCCAGATCGATCAGTACGGCAACCTCAACAGCTCGGTGATCGGCGATCCGAAGAAGCCGAAAACCCGGCTCCCCGGCACCGGGGGAGGGAACGACATCGCGAGCCTCACCAACGTGATCGTGGCGATGAAGCACGAGAAGCGCCGCTTCGTCGAAAACGTGGACTTCATCACCAGCCCCGGCTGGGTCGGCGGCAGCGACAGCCGAAGCCGCAGCGGTCTTCCGGTCGGCGGCGTCTTCCGGGTGGTGACGGAGCTCGCCGTCTTCGGCTTCGACGAGACGACGCGGCGCATGAAACCGCTGGCGCTCAACGTCGGCGTCACACCCGAGCAGGTCCAGGACATGACCGGTTTCAAGCTGCAGTTCGATTCCGACATCGGCTTCACCGAACCGCCGACCGACCGCGAACTCTCCGTGCTGCGCATGCTGGATCCCGAGCGGCTCTACATTGCCTAGCACGCCATGATCATCCTCACGGAGAACAGAAAATGACCGGCTTGAGCAGGACGTTCGGCATCGCCACGCCCAATTTCACAGCCTATCCGAAGATGCCGGATGCACGCGCGCTGGTCGACTACGGCGTCAGGATGGAGCAGCTCGGATTCGATTCCCTGTGGGTGTGGGATCACGTGCTGCTCGGGGTCGATCCGAATTTTCCGATCATCGAATCGCTCACGCTGCTCACGGCGGTCGCGGCCCGCACCAGCAAGATCAAGCTCGGCACCGGCATTCTCGTGCTGCCGCTGCGCAACCCGGTGGTTCTGGCGAAGCAGCTCGGCAGCATGGACCTGATCTCGAACGGCCGGCTGATCATGGGACTGGCGTCGGGCTGGTACAAGCGCGAGTTCGATGCCGTCTGCGTGCAATTCGAGAAGAGCGGCAAGATCATGGACGACAACCTCGAGATCCTGAAGCGGTTCTGTAACGAGGACATGGTCAAGGGCGAGTACATGTTTCACAAGATCCCGGCCGGCGTGATGTTTCCGAAGCCGGTGCAGAAGCCGTATCCGCCGCTCCTGATCGGCGGCTACGTCGACCGCGTGCTCAAGCGCGCGGCGGTCGACGGCGACGGCTGGCTGACCTACTTCTACCGGCCCGAAAGCTTCGCCAAGTCGTGGGCCAAGATCCGCAGCTTCGCCAAGGAGGGCGGCAAGGATCCGGACAAGCTGCTCAATGCGGCGCAACTGCCGATCCGGGTGGGCAAGTCGCGCGCCGCCATCGAGAGCGAGATGATGGACTGGCTCGGCAAGGAATGGGACTACGCGTCCTGGAGCGAGTCGACGAAGGACAGCGCCATCATCGGCACCGTCGACGAATGCGTCGCGCAGTTGAAGGAGCATCTCGCCGTCGGCGTGCAGAAGCTGATCTTCGTTCCGTACAAATACGAGCCGGAGCAGATCGAGGTCATCGCACGCGAGATCGTGCCGCGATTGAAAGCGGCCTGACGTCGGCGGGAGGGGACCGGTGCAGCGCGCGTCATCACCGCCCTTCGGAAGACGCCTTCGCGGGCGTAGCGCGCGTCCGTTCCGGGAGCGCGGTCTCGGGCCTTGTTTCGCGCATCTGCCGCAGCGGCGGGCACTGGCCGCCGCAACTTTGCGCTTGTGCGGATTCCGGGGGTTTTCTAACATTCTAACATTAGGATGTCCGGGGCATCCTAGCGATCGAGAACACGCGTTCGTGCCAACCGGATGCCATGCTCCGCCGCTCCGCCCGACCCGCCGGTCCCGGGCCGCGAACGGCATTGCCCCGACCACGTTTCCAGCCGCAGCCTTTTCGGTCGCCGTGAACACCGGTGGTGATTTCCGTGTCCCATCCGTTTCGGACGGATCGGCCCGCGGAATGCGTACGTCGTCGGGATAAGTCGAGACGAATACCAGGGAGGAGCCGATATGAGACAGATTACGGTATTGATGGCGGCCGCCGCGATACTGGGCGGGACCGCTCTCAGCGCGACAGCTCAGGAAACGATCAAGATCGGCGTGAACGAACCGCTCACCGGCCCATTCGCCGCGTCGGGCAACTACGTCACCAACGGCGCCAAGATCGCCGCCGACGAGATCAACGCCAAGGGCGGCGTCCTCGGGAAGAAGGTCCAACTCGTCATCGAGGACAACAAGAGCAACCCGACCGAGGCCGCTTCGGTCGCCGAGAAGCTGGTGGTGCGCGACAAGGTCCCGGTCATGATGGGCGCGTGGGGCTCGAGCCTGACGCTCGCCGTCATGCCCAAGCTGATGGAATACAAGGTGCCCATGCTGGTCGAGACCTCGTCCTCCGGCAAGATCACCACCTCGGGCAATCCGTACATCTTCCGCATCTCGCCGCCTTCCGCGGTCGAAGCGGTCGCGTTCGCCAAGATCGTCGACAAGCTGCACATCAAGAAGGCCGACTTCCTGGTCATCAACAACGACTGGGGCCTGGGAACGGCGCAGGACTTCGGCAAGATGTTCAAGGAACACAACATCGCCGTCGGCCTGGTCGAGACCATGGATCAGGCCGCCCAGGACATGAGCGCGCAGCTTGCCAAGTTCAAGGCGTCCGACGCAGATACCCTGATCATCACCAGCGCCGTCGAGCAGCTCACGCTCGTCTTCAAGCAGGCCGCAGCGCTCGGGCTCAAGAAGCAGATGATCACGACCGGCGGTTCGCAGAATCCGGACCAGCTCATCGACCAGGCCGGTTCCGCCGTCAACGGCACGTTGCACCTGACCACCTTTGCGCCTTGGGTTCCGGAAGTTTCACCCGATCCGGACGCGACCAAGCGCTTCATCGCCGAATGGAAGAAGCGCGGCTTTCAGTTCGCCGGCGTGACCGAGAGCTTCCGAGGCTACGACGGCATCCGCACCATCGCGGCCGCGATCGAGAAGGCCGGCAAGCCGGAACCGGAAGCGATCCGCGCGGCGCTGTGGCAGCTCGACGTGACCGGTCTCAACGGCAAGATCAAGTTCACCAAACAGGGGCCGGCCGGCCGGGAAAGCGGGCAGAGCATCCCGACCGTCTATCTGATCAAGATCGACAACGGCAAAGTCGTCGTTCCGAAGATCTGATGAGCGGGCGGAGCCGCCGGGCAATTGAACGCCGGCGGCTCTCGGCCCTCGCGGCATTCGACAACCCACCGCAAAGCGGCGAGCCCTTGCGGTACGATCACCGGGACAAGGGACGGTGAGCGAACTCCTTCAGCATCTGGTCAACGCCCTGATTCTCGGCAGCACCTATGCGCTGCTGGGGATCGGCTTGACGTTGATCTTCGGCATCATGCGCGTCGTCAACTTCACGCACGGCGAGCTCTATTCGTTCGGCGCCTACGTGGTCTACTTCCTGCAGATCTCGATCGGCGTGAACTTCTTCCTTGCCCTCGTAGTGGCCGTGATCGCCGGCTGCGCGCTCGGGGCGCTGATCGAGTTCGTCCTGCTGCGGCCGCTGCAGGGCGCCGACATCGACACCACCATGCTGGTGATGATCGGGACCTGGATCTTCCTGCAGAACACCGAACTGCTCTACTGGGGCGGTGTCTCGAAATCGATCGCGACTCCGTTCCCGAGCGCGCCGCTGGAAATCGGACCGATATCCGTGTCCTGGCTCCGCATCTTCGTGCTGATCGTCGGCATCGTGCTGATTGCCGGAACCTATGTGCTGATCAACCGGACCAAGCTCGGCAAGGCCATGCGGGCCACCTTCCAGGATCGCGATACGGCCGCCCTCATGGGCGTCAACATCAAGGGCATCTATACGGCGACCTTCGCGCTCGGCTCCGGTCTTGCAGCGGCCGCCGGCGCTCTGCTCGGCCCGGTGTTCCTGGTCACGCCCACCATGGGCGATCTCGCCTCCCTGAAAGCCTTCGCCATCGTCATCCTCGGTGGGCTGGGTAACATCACCGGTGCGACGCTGGGTGGTTTCATCCTTGCCTTCGTCGAGGAGCTCGGTGCCGGCTACATTTCCTCCGGCTACCGCGATGCCATGGGCTTTCTGATCATCATCGTGGTGCTGCTGTTCAGGCCGACAGGCTTGTTCAGCCAGGCGGAGCGTATTGGATGAAGCGCGTTCTGCCGCTGGTCTGGCTCGCGGTGATTCTGACCGTTCCATTCTGGCTGCGGGACCAGTATTTCCTGCACGTCGCCATCACGACGGCCATCTTCATCATCGCCGCCATGAGCCTGAATCTGCTGCTCGGTTACACCGGGCAGCTCAGCCTCGGCCATGTCGCCTTCTTCGGCATCGGCGCCTATGCGAGCGCCCTGACCACCATGGGCTTCGACATCACGTTGATCGGCGGCGTGCACGTTGTGCATCAGCCGTGGCCGGCGTTTGCCGGGCTGGTGGTCGGGACCATCGTGGCGGGCCTGTGCGGCTACGCCATTGGCAAGCTGTCATTCAAGGTGCGCGGCGCCTACTTCGTGATCGTCACCATCAGCTTTGCCGAAGTGACGAGGCTCGTCGCCCTGAACTGGGTCGAGCTCACGCAGGGCCCGCTCGCCATCAACAACATCCCGCCCTATGCCATCTGGTTGCCGGGAATCGGCGAATACGAGCTCTGGGACAAGACAGCCTATTACTATCTGGTCGCGATTGTCGGACTGATCTGCTACGTCGTCATCCGGCGGCTGGTGAATTCGCGCGCCGGGCGCGCGATGACGGCGCTCAAGGACAACGAGTCGCTGGCCGTCTCGGTCGGCATCGACGTCACCCGCTATCTGGTGATCGCCGCCGTCGTGTCCGCTGCCATCGCCGGCGCAGCGGGCAGCCTCTACGCGCACTACGTCAAGATCATCGATCCGGACATCTTCCTGTTCATCTATACGGTCACCATGGTGATCATGGTCATCACCGGGGGCAAGGGGACGCTGGCGGGCCCGATCGTCGGCGGAGTCATCTTCGGATTCCTCCCCGTCGTCCTGCGCTCGTTCGCGGAGCCTGCCGTCCAATGGATGATGTACGGCGCCCTGATGGTGATCATCGTATTCGTTCTGCCGCAGGGCATCGTGCCCGCCGTCGAGCGCTTCCTTGCCGGCGGCAAGCGCACGCCAGTCCCGCCCACGGAGGCGGTCCTGGCCAGCTCGAAAGGGCCGGAAAAATGACCGGGCCGGCGGAAGCCGTATTGTCGATCGAGCATGTCGCCGTGCGCTTCGGCGGGTTGGTCGCGATCTCCGACATGACCTTTCGCGTTCGATCCGGCGAGATCGTCGGGCTGATCGGCCCGAACGGCGCCGGCAAGACGACGGCGTTCAACGTGGTCACCGGGTTTCTCAAACCGACGAGCGGTGAAGTGCGCTTTCGCCAGACGCTCTTGAACGGCTTGAAGCCGCACGAGATCGCCAAGCTCGGTCTGGTCAGGACCTTCCAGCGCACCAGCGTGTTCCAGGACAGCAGCGTCTTCGCCAATGTGCTCACGGGCCTGCATTGCCGAGGTCGCACGACGCTGTGGGACACGCTGATTCAGTCGCCGCGCGAAACCGCGTCGGAACGGGAGCTCGTAGACGCGGCGGGCGAAATCCTGCAGTTCGTCGGTCTGGAGCAGCGCGCCTACGAGCAGGCCGGCACCTTGCCGTACGGCGAGCAGCGGCTTCTCGGCGTGGCGCTGGCACTGGCGGTGAAGCCCTCGGTGCTGCTGCTGGACGAGCCGGTTTCGGGCATGAACCCGACCGAAACCGCGCGGTTCGTCAAGCTGGTGGAAAAGATCCGTGCGTCCGGCGTCACCATCCTGCTGGTGGAGCACGACATGCCGATGGTGATGGAGGTTTGCGATCGCATCGTCGTGCTCAACTATGGCCGCATCATCGCCGAGGGGACGCCGGCTGAGATCCAGAACAATCCGGAAGTGATCCGGGCCTATCTGGGACAGGGGAAAAAGCGTGCTTGAGCTTCGCGATCTGGTCTGCCGCTACGGCAAGGTCGCGGCGGTGAAGGGCATCTCGCTCACCGTCGCGCGCGGCCAGCTCGTCGCCCTGATCGGCACCAACGGCGCCGGCAAAACGACCACCCTCAAGGCCATTTCGGGACTGCTGTCACCGGCCGGTGGCAAGATCATCTTCGACGGCCACGACATCACGCGTGCGTCCGCGCGCAAGATCCTCTCCCTCGGCATCGCCCATTGTCCGGAAGGCCGTCACGTGTTTCCCCACATGACGGTTGCAGAAAACCTCGAAATGGGATGTTACCTCCGCAAGGACCGGCAACAGATCTCCGTCGACCTGGCGCGCATCTTCGAGCAGTTCCCGCGTCTCGCTGAACGGCGGCAGCAGCCGGCCGGCACGCTGTCGGGCGGCGAGCAGCAAATGCTCGCCATCGCGCGCGCGCTGATGTCGCGGCCCAAGCTCATCATGTTCGACGAGCCCTCGCTCGGTCTCGCACCGAACATCGTGGAGCACACGTTCGACATCATCACCGGCATCCGCGACCAGGGCGTGACCGTACTGATGGTCGAGCAGAACGCACTGGCGGCGCTGGAGATGTGCGACCATGCGTATCTGCTGGAATCCGGCTGTCTCACCCTCGCGGGCAGCGGCCGCGAGCTGGTCGACAACCGGCATGTCCGCAGCGCCTACCTGGCGGGCTGAGGCCGGCGCCTGAGACACCGGCGCGCCGGACATCATGCTCGAAACTGCAAGATCAAGCGGCATGATGGTTCGAAGAGCCGGCGGCGTTCCGCCCGGGTGCGCATGAATTCGTGCGGCCGCGGCCGGTCCGCAGGATCAATAGTGGGATTGCGGAGTTGAGATCGCGGGCGAGTTCGAGTCCAGGAGGACGCGACATGCGAGTGCCATATCTGATGCTCACCGCAGCGGCGGGCATTCTGGCGGGCGGCATTACCGCAGCGCCGGCCCAGCAGTCTCCCGACGGTCCGATGATGCAGCAACCGAACCAGCAGATGAGGCAGCAACTGCGGGAGCGGATGCAGGAACGAATGCAGGAGCGCGCGCAAGGGGCCCAGGCGTCTCCGTCTCAGGCCGAGAGCGACAATGACCACGATGGCGGGCCCGGACGGCGTCACGAAGGACGCGGGATGGGGCCGCCCGGTATGATGGGAGGCGGGCCCGGCTTGCGGATCATTTTCAGCCTGATGGATCCCGATGCCGATGGCACGGTTTCCCTCGACGAGTTCAAGGCGGCGCAGGAGCGGATCTTCAAGGCGATGGACGCCAACAAGGATGGCGTCGTGAGCTTCGAGGAAATGCAAGACTTCATCCGCGGCGGAAGGCGGCCGCCTCCGCGCCCATAGCCGCCGCTGCGAAGCACGCGCACCAGGTCAATTCGACATCCGAAGGCGCGGGATGACCGGATGGATCATCCCGCAGGCGCAAAGTCTCGTCTGCGTGCGCTGCGACGGGTGCGGCGCACCTGCGGACGTGCGAGGCCGGAAATGCCCTCTACGCAGCTGTCTTCACGTCCAGGAAGAGATCCTCGACCGGGATCTTCCGCGGAATGAACGACTGCTCGACCATGTAGGACACCATGGCTTCGAGGGTCGGCCGGTTCGGCTCCACGCCATACGGCCACGGGTCGCCCCCGAACACCGCATCGATCTCGTCGATGTCGGCGGTGAGCCACGGCAGCATGTAGCGCAGCGCCCCCAGTTCGCGCATCAGGTGGAGCGCGCGCCGTTTCGACTCGCAGAACGCGTCGAACAGGCTCTGCGCGATGAACGGATGCTTCTCGTAGACGTCCCGGCGAATGACGATCAGATGCATGATCGGGAAGATCTTGGTCCGCCGGTAGTAATCCTGTTCGACTTGGCGATAGTCCGGAATGAGCCGCACGATGTCGGGATTACGGCCGAGCCCCTCGACGGTGCGCGAGGCGATGATCGCGTCGAGCGCCCCGGTCGCGAGCAACTCGTTCATCGGCTTGCCCGAGGTGTTGATCTCGATCGGCGGCGGCGCGAGCAGCGGCAGGGCGTCCGGATTGCCGTGCGCGCCGCCCGACTTGAGGGCGCCCTCGACCCAGTGGATCCGCGAGAGATCGACCCCATACTCGTGCTGCAGCAGCCCGCGAATCCAGATCGCCGCGCTCATGGTGTAGAGGGGCACGCCGACGCGCTTACCCTCGAGATCCTTGGGCTTCGCGATGCCGGAGCGCTTGTTCACGAAGATGAAGCCGTGACGGAACACGCGCGAGGCGAATACCGGGAGCGCCACGAACGGATTCCGGTTGTTGCCGAAACGGCTGATGTACTCCGAAGTTGACATCTCCGAGAGGTCGAACTCGAGGTTGCGCGCCATGCGGTCGAAGATGTCGCGCGGCTCGTCGTTGGCGATGAAGGTGAGGTCGATGCCGCGCGGCTGCACCTCGCCGGTGTAGAGGCGCAGCATCCGGTCGTAGAGACCGCATGCGAAGGTGAGGGGCACTTTCGGCGCGCTGGCGGTACCACCTTCGTTTTTCGCACCCTGCGGGGAGGTCACTCGCTTTGCGCCTGCTGTGTTCATGAGCGTGATCCGATCTTGAGAGTGAGAATGGCGCGGCCTCGGTGGGAGACCGCGCCATGCTCAGTGAGCGTGCTCGCAACCCGACATTACGTGTTGAATTGCGTCACGAATTTCGTGTTCAGATAAGCTTCGATCGCGTCGGCCCCGCCTTCGCTGCCGTAGCCGGAATCCTTGATGCCTCCGAACGGCACCTCGGGCAACGCGAGGCCGTGATGGTTGATCGAGACCATGCCGCTCTCGATCGCTTGGCCGATGCCCGCCGCCGTCTTGGGCGAGCGCGTATAGGCATAGGCGGCGAGGCCGTAGGGCAGGCGGTTCGCTTCGCTGACGGCGTC
>CAYVBN010000549.1:0-10658 GCA_964449645.1 uncultured Hyphomicrobiales bacterium | reverse complement strand
TGCGTTATGCCGCTTGCACGTCCGTGAGGAAGCGCCGGACCTCGGCCTCGAGGCTCTCGGCTTCGACCGCCAGCGCGTCGGCGAGCGACTTGACGTCCGCGGCCGTGCTGCGCGCCTCCGAGCTGGTGCCGGCCACCCGGCTCATGGCGTCGGCGCCGCCCTGCGCCTCGATCGAGGCGCGGTTCACGCCCTCGGCGATCGACGCGACGGCCGCGGTCTGCTCCTCGACGGTCGCCGCCACCGAAGCCGCGATGGTCGACATCTCGCTGATGATGCCGTTGACCTGGTCGATCGCCTGGGTGGCGTCGGCGGTGGACGACTGGATGGCGCCGATCTGTCCGGCGATTTCCTCCGTGGCCTTGGCGGTCTGTCCGGCGAGGGTCTTCACCTCGGAGGCGACCACCGCGAATCCGCGGCCCGCTTCGCCCGCGCGCGCCGCTTCGATAGTGGCATTGAGCGCCAGCAGGTTGGTCTGTCCGGCGATCGCCTGGATCAGTCCGATCACCTCGCCGATGCGGGTCGCCGCCTCGGCGAGCTGCGACATCGTCGCCGCCGTGCGCTGCGCTTCCGACACGGCGCGTCCCGCGACATCGGTCGAGCGGTTCGCCTGCGAGGCGATCTCGCCGATCGAGGCGGCCAGCTCCTCGATCGCGCCGGCCGCGGACGTGACGTTTCCGGACGCGACGCTGACGCGCTCCTCGGCGGTCCTCGCTTCCTGCGAGACGGCATCTGCGGCGCCGTTGAGCGTCGCCGCGGCGTCCTCGAGCCGTCCGGCGGCCCCGCGCACCTTGGCGAGCCCCTCTTCGACGCTGCGCTCGAAGCGCGCAATCGTGGCGGCGATCATCTCGGCCCGACGCTCGCGGTCCTGGCTGGTCTCGTTCTGGATTTGCGCCAGGCGCTCGCGCTCGATGGCGTTGTCGCGGAACACCAGGACGGTCTGCGCCATCGCGCCCATCTCGTCGTGCAGCTCGGTCGCCGGAATGCGGGCCGACGTGTCGCCCTCGGCCAGCCGCTTCATGGCCGCGACCAGCCCGTTGAGCGGCCGGGTGATGCTGCGGCCGATCCACCAGCTGAACAGCAGGCCGAAGACGACCGCCGCGATTCCCACCCCGATGATCGACTGCTTGGTCCGCTTCTGCGAGGAGACCAGCGCCGCGGCGGCCTCGGCCTCCCGGCGCTTGGCCGATTGATTGATGCGGTCGGCGAGCGGCGCCATGTCCTGGGTGTCGTTGTCGATCAGCAGAACGCTGCTCTCGATCGCGCCCTGCGCGGAGACCCACTGGCGCACCGTGCTCGCATAGGTCTTGACCGCGTCCTGCAGCCGCTTCTTGACCGCATCGGGAGCCGACATCCCGGCGAGCAGCTTGCCGAATTTCTCCACTTCCTCGAAGTAGGCGTTGCGGGTCGAGGGGCTGCCGTTCAGCATGAACTCGCGCTCGTCCTGCCGCATCGTGGCGAGCGAGACGGTCAGCTTCATGGAATCCATTTCCGAGAGCCCGCTGCCCTCCTTGATGCCCTTGCCGAGCGCGGCGGCGGTGGCGTTGACCTGCGCGTTCAGACCCTCGGTCGATTTCACGCCGAGCGCCTGCTGCGCCTTCTGCAGGTCGTCGAAATTCGACTTGAGGCCTTCGACAGTGCGGCGGATGTGCGGAATGAGCTTCGCCTGGTCGGCCTCGATGTATTCGTTGACCACTTCGAGGCTGCGCAGTGCGGCCGCGTGGCCGTTGTTGAACACCTTCACGGCGGCGTCGTTCGGGCGCAGCGAGAACTCCTTGGCGGCGGACCGGATCAAATCGAGTCCGGCCTTGAAGTCGCGGCTCGCCTGGGCCAACTGGGCTGCCTGCTTGGCGCCCGCGAACGCGTCCGCGACCTCGCCTTCGCCGTGCATGAAGGCGTAGCCGTTGGCCAGGAAGCCGATGACTGGGACGACCGCGATGACGGTGATGCGCTTCCCGACCGAGAGAGCGGAGATGCGCGCGAGGAGCGCCGCCGGAAGGCTACGGAGGCGCGAAAAGACGGACATGATGTTAGGAATGTATTTGGTCATGGTCACACGGCGTTGGCTGCTGCGGGCGGTCGGCGCGGAATGTTCCCCAGCCGCCAGAAGACAGGCAAAAAGTTAAATTTGGATAGAGAATCCGCGGTTATGCGGTCCTGGCAGCATTGCGCCGCCCGAAGAGGGGCTCGCGAGCGGTTCGGGCCTCGCTGCTCCGGCGGCGATTGCGGGCGTGTGCAGCGCAGCATAGGATTCCGGAAATGCGTGCCGCCCATCGACCCGGTGCGGGCGGCGGTCCGGAGGACCCTGATGTCGAATCCCCGCGATCCGCGCGGCTTTCTCGCCACCGCCCGTGACGCTGTGGGCGCCCTCGAGGCGCTGCTCGCCGACGCCACCCGGCGTGTCCGCGAGAAGACCACGTTCGACGGGCGGTCTTCGAGCCGGCTGCTCGACCGCGAACAGCGGGCCGCGCACGGCCTCGCGTGGCTCGCGACCTATGTTGAGGCGGCGCGGCAACTCGTCGCTTACGCCGAACGCCTGCAGGGGGAGGGGCGTTTCGGCGAAGTCGAGGAGCTCGTCGCGCGCATTGGCTTCGGGGAATACGCGGCGCAGATATTCGGCGGCATCCCGATGAGCCAGGGCGAGATCGTGCGCCTGGCCGATCTCGGGATCGGCGCCGGCGAGGGGGCGGCGCGGCTCACGCCCGCGATCGAGAGCGCCATCGCCACGGGCAATACGCCTGAACATCGGGCCCGGCTGATCGAGCTGATGGCGGCCCGCGCCGGATCGACGGTCGGCGACTGCGGGCTCGACGACACCCTGGAGTCGATCCGCGAGGAGATGCGCAAGTTCTCCGACAGCGAAGTCGCCCCGCACGCGCAGCACTGGCACCGCACCAACAGCTACATCCCGCTCGAGATCGTCGCCCAGATGGCCGAGCTCGGCGTGTTCGGCCTCACCATCCCGGACGACTACGGCGGCATGGGACTCGGCAAGGAGTCGATGTGCGTCGTCTCGGAGGAGCTGTCGCGCGGCTATATCGGGGTCGGCTCGCTCGGCACGCGTTCGGAGATCGCGGCGGAGCTCATCCTCGGCGGCGGCACGGAAGACCAGCGCCGCAAGTGGTTGCCGAAGATCGCCTCGGGCGAGGTGCTGCCGACGGCAGTGTTCACCGAGCCCAACACCGGCTCGGACCTCGCCTCGCTCAAGACGCGCGCGGTGCGCGAGGGCGATCGCTACCGCGTCTACGGCAACAAGACCTGGATCACGCACCCGGTGCGGGCGGACCTGATGACGCTCCTGGTGCGCACCAACCCGAAGGAGCCCGGGCATCGCGGCCTCTCGATGCTGCTGGCGGAGAAGCCGCGCGGAACCGACGCCGATCCGTTTCCGGCCCCCGGCATGTCCGGCACCGAGATCGAGGTGCTCGGCTATCGGGGCATGAAGGAATACGAGATCGCCTTCGACGGCTTCGCGGTGAAAGCCGAGGACCTGCTCGGGGGTGTCGAGGGAGCCGGCTTCAAGCAACTGATGCAGACCTTCGAGTCGGCCCGCATCCAGACGGCCGCGCGCGCGATCGGCGTGGCGCAGGCGGCCATGGAGGAGGCGCTGCGCTACGCGGGCGAACGGGTCCAGTTCGGGCAGAAGCTGCTCGCTTTCCCGCGCGTCACCGACAAGATCGCCATGATGGCGGCCGAGATCATGATCGCCCGGCAGATCACGTATTTCGCCGCGCGCGAGAAGGACAAGGGCCGGCGCTGCGATCTCGAGGCCGGCATGGCGAAGCTGCTCGCGGCGCGGGTCGCGTGGGCGGCAGCGGACAACGCGGTGCAGATTCACGGCGGCAACGGCTTCGCGCTCGAATACGCGGTCTCGCGCATCCTGTGCGACGCCCGCATTCTCAACATCTTCGAGGGCGCCGCGGAGATTCAGGCGCAAGTCATCGCCCGGCGGCTGCTTGACGGCGCGAACTGACGTCCAGGAGGGCGATGACAGGGGAGCAAAGTGATTGCCCAAGGCTTGCTCGATGGCGCCCCCCGATACGGCTTCGGGCAATCACGAAGGAACAGAGCACATCGCCCGGCGGCTGCTTGACGGCGCGAACTGACGAACTGACGTCCAGGAGGGCGATGACAAGCCGGCGCTGCGCCGCGGCGGTGAACCTCGAACGGCAACCGAACGCGGACCCGGGCGTTTGACCCAGGACAAAGCGCCCGAGAGCTATCGGGGTAGGGTGAAGCTGGACGCATCAGGAGGTATTTTATGCCCAAGTTGAAGATTGCGCAGGGCGATTGGGTGGTGGTGTGCGACGGCGCGAAGGCGCTCGTGCTGGAGAACGCCGGCGACGAAATGTTTCCCAACCTCAAGACCAAGGAGGTCTACGAGCAGGAAGACGCCAAGACGAGCGAGCAGGGCGCCGATTCCCCCGGGCGTGCGTTCAGCTCGGTCGGCGAGATGCGCAGCGCGGTCGGGCAGACCGATTGGCATGACCAATCCGAACGCGCATTCCTGGAAAAGCTCGCCGGCCATCTCGACAGCGAGATCACCGCAGGCCGCACCAAGGGACTGATCCTGATCGCGCCGCCGCGCGCGCTCGGCATGATCCGGCAAGCCTACACGAACACGCTGCGCGGCGCCTTGCGGGCGGAGATCGACAAGGACCTGGTCAAGCTTCCGGTGCACGAGATCGAGAAGCATCTCGCGGGGTGAAGCATCTCGCGCGGTGGCGCGCGTCGGTCAGATGATCGTGCGGTGACCAAGCGCGCGCAGGGCGGCGGCGACGGCAGTCTCGAACGGCGTGCGGGGAACCTCGCCGAGCGTCGCTTCGAGCCTCTCGCCTGATATCCGGTGGGACATCTGCCACAAATAGGCGATGTCCGAGAGCTCGCCGAAGATCGGCACGACCGGACCGAGCGTGTGCAGGAGCCACCACGGCATGCGGCTGACCGTCACCTCGCGCCCGGTCGCCCGGGCGATGGCGCGGACGAATTCACGCCCGGTCACCGCGTCGCCCGCGAACCCGAACGTCTCGAAGCCTGCAAGCGCCGCACGCGCCTCGGCGAGGCGCACGCAGGTGGCCGCGAAGTCGGGCAGATAGGCCCATGCGTGCACGCGTTCGAGCGGCCCCGGATAGGTGACCCGCCCCTGGCCCAGGTCCCGGACAATGATGCGGTCGAACCACGATCCGGTTCCGGCCCCGCCGTAGAAGTCGCCGGCGCGCAGCACGATCGTCTTCAGCCCGCGTTCGGCCTCCTGGCGCAGGCGCGCCTCGATGGCGAGGCGCATGTGGCCCTTGCGCGAGGTCGGGTGCATGGGCGTGGTTTCGTCGATCTCTTGCGGCAGCGGCAGGCCGTAATTGTAGAGATTGCCTGGGAACAGCAGCGTGGCATTCGCCTGGCCTGCAGCCGCGATCGCGCTTCCCGCGAGAGGCAGCGCGAAGCGCGCCCACCCGGTGTAGGGCGTATTGAGCGCGTGCAGCACGACATCGCAGCCTCGCGCGGCCTCGATCACGGTCTCGCGGTCGAGCGCGTCGGCTTCGACGATCTGCGTGTCCGGCGCCACGCGCGCGACCGAACGTGCGCGCACGAGGCTTTTCACCGTCCAGCCGGCGTCGCGGAACGCCTCGGCGGCCGCGCGGCCGAGACGTCCCGCCGCGCCGAGCACCAGAATGCGCCCGCTCACGAGCGACCTCGGCGGGTGTCGGAAACGCGCGTCCGCGCGGCGGGGCTAGCCATGCGCGGCCGTAAGCGCGTGGTCGAGGTCGGCATGGAGATCCTCGACGTCCTCGAGGCCGACCGAGAGGCGAAGGAGATCGGGCGGGCAGGGCGAGTTGGCGTCCTCGACCGACGCGCGATGCTCGATCAGGCTTTCGACGCCGCCGAGCGAGGTCGCGCGCTTCCACAACGCCACCTTGGCAGCGGTCGCGATGGCGGCGTCTTCGCCGCCCCGCACCCGGATCGAGAGCATGGCGCCGTAGCCGCTCATCTGGCGCGCCGCGACCGCGTGGCCCGGATGCCCGGGCAGACCCGGATAGAGCACCGCTGCCACGTGCGGGTGCGACGCCAGGCGCTGCGCGAGCAGGCCGGCGGTTTCCGCTTGCGCGCGCACGCGCACGTCGAGCGTGCGCAGCCCGCGCAGCAGCAGCCACGCCTCGAACGGGCCGAGGATCATCCCGAGCCGGGTGCGCACCGCCGCGATGCGGCTCCAGAGTTCATCGTCGCGCGCCGTCGCCAGCACGCCGGCGATCACGTCGGAGTGGCCGTTGAGATATTTCGAGGCCGAATGCATGACGATGTCGGCGCCGAGCGCGAGCGGCCGGGTGAACACGGGCGTCGCGACGGTCGAATCGACGGCGAGGTGTGCGCCCGCCGCGTGGGCGATCTCGGCGACGGCCGCAATGTCGGTGATGGTCCAGAGCGGGTTTCCGGGCGTCTCGACCCAGACGAGCTTCGTCTCGCCCGGACGGATCGCGCGGCGGACGGCACCGAGGTCGCTCGTGTCGACGAAGCTCACGCGGTGCCCGAGTTGCGGCGCCTCGTCGGCGAGCCAGCGGCGGAACGCCCAGTACATCACCTCCGGGGCGACGATGTGGGCCGGCGGCGCGAGCGCCAGCACCACCGCGGTCGCCGCCGCCATGCCGGCGCCGAACACGCGCGCGCCGTGGGCCCCTTCGAGCACGGCGATCACCGCCTCCACCTGACGCGTGGTCGCATTGTCGGGCCGGCCATACGCGAAGCCTGAGCGGTACTGGTTGTCGGGATCGCGCAGATAGGTCGTCGCCACGTGCACCGGCGGCACGATGGCGCCGGTCGCGGGCTCGACGTCTCCGAGCGCCTGCGCGGCCAGGCTGCGGGGCTTGAGTGTCGGTATCGACTTTGCGGTCATGGATGGCTCCGGGCATACGTCGCGATCACGTAACCCATCGATGCCGGAAAGTCGCGGCCATCGCGCGATGACAGGGCGGGGCGGTCGGTGATAAGAGGATGCATGTCTGCCGCACTTTCGCTCTACATCGTGCCGATCGCCATCGGCGCCGTCGCCGTGGTCCTCCTGCTCGGTCTCGTCAACATGATGCGGGGGGGATCTCCCTATACGTCACAGAAATTGATGCGTCTGCGCGTCCTGCTGCAGTTCATCGCCATCATCATTATCATGTTGACCATCTGGGCCATGGGAAGGTGACGGCACGTGGTCGTCCTCAATCGCATCTACACCCGGACCGGTGACGACGGCACCACCGCCCTCGGGAACGGCGAGCGGCGCAAGAAGTACGACCTGCGCATCGCCGCCTACGGGTCGGTCGACGAGCTCAATGCTGTGCTCGGCGTGGCGCGGCTCCATACCTCCGGGGCGCTCGAGCTCGACGTCATGCTGGCGCGCATCCAGAACGACCTGTTCGACGTCGGCGCCGACCTGTGCTCGCCCGACAAAGGCAAGGGCCCCGGCGGCGAGCGGCTCGCCGTCACCGAGGCGCAGGTGGAGCGGCTCGAGCACGACATCGACGCCCTCAACGCCGACCTGCAACCCTTGCGCTCGTTCATCCTGCCGGGCGGCACGGCCGCGGCGGCGCATCTGCACGTCGCGCGCACCGTATGCCGCCGCGCCGAGCGGCTGATCGTCGAACTTTCCGACCGTCCCGGCGAGAGCGTGTCGCCGCTGCTCATCCAATACATGAACCGTCTGTCCGACTTCCTCTTCGTGGCAAGCCGCCATCTCAACGATCGCGGAGCCTGCGACGTCCTCTGGGTTCCGGGCCAAAATCGCTGATGGGATCGGGTTCGGGCTACGTTGACACTGCAACCGCACGCCAATTAGGGTCCCGGCGCTTGCGTCGGCGCCGCAAACGCGGGGCCGATCTGATGGAGCGGGCAGGCTCATGAAAATTCTCGTACCCGTGAAACGGGTCGTTGATTTCAATGTGAAGATCCGCGTCAAGACGGACGGCAGCGGCGTCGAGCTCGCCAACGTCAAGATGTCGATGAACCCGTTCGACGAGATCGCCGTCGAGGAGGCGATCCGGCTCAAGGAAGGCGGCAAGGCGAGCGAGATCGTCGTCGTCTCCATCGGGCCGCAGCAGGCCTCCGAGACGATCCGCACGGCGCTCGCGATGGGAGCCGACCGCGGCATCCTGATCAAGACCGACGCCACGGTCGAGCCGCTCGCGGTCGCCAAATTGCTCAAGGGCGTGGTCGGGCAGGAAAGTCCCGGGCTCGTCATCCTCGGCAAGCAGGCGATCGACGACGACTGCAACCAGACCGGGCAGATGCTCGCCGCGCTCTTGAACTGGCCGCAGGGCACGTTCGCATCGAAGCTCGTGATCGAGGGCGACGGCATTCTGGTCACCCGCGAGGTCGACGGCGGACTGCAGACCGTGAAGCTCAAGAGCCCGGCGGTGGTGACGACCGACCTGCGGCTCAACGAGCCGCGCTATGCCTCGCTGCCCAACATCATGAAGGCGAAAAAGAAGCCGATCGACGAGAAGACGCCGGCCGATTACGGCGTCGACGTCGCGCCGCGGCTCGAGGTGCTGAAGACGAGCGAGCCGCCCGGACGCAAGGCCGGTGTGAAGGTCGGCTCGGTCGCCGAGCTCGTCGCCAAGCTCAAAGACGAAGCGGGGGTGCTGTGATGGCCACCCTGCTGGTCGCCGAGCATGACAACAAGACCCTCCGGGATGCGACCCATAAGGCTCTCACGGCCGCCAAGGCGCTTGGCGCCGAGGTCCATGTCCTCGTCGCCGGAGCGGACTGCCGGCCGGTCGCCGATGCGGCCGCCAAGCTTGACGGTGTCGCCAAGGTGCTGCTCGCCGAGGCGCCGGCCTATGCGCACATGCTGGCCGAGCCGATCGCCGCGCTCGTGCTGTCGCTCGCCGAGCGCTACGACGCGATCGTCGCCCCGGCGACCACCGCGGGCAAGAACTTCATGCCGCGCGTGGCCGCGCTGCTCGACGTCATGCAGGTGTCCGACGTGGTGAAGGTGCTCGCGCCGGACACTTTCGAGCGGCCGATCTACGCTGGTAACGCGGTGCAGACGGTGCGCAGCAAGGACGCCAAGAAGGTCGTCACGGTGCGGACGGCCGCCTTTCCGGCGACCGGCGAGGGGGGCTCCGCGCCGGTCGAGGCGGTCGCGGCCGCGGCCGACCCTGGCCTCTCGTCCTTCGTGGGCGAGGAACTGTCGAAATCGGAGCGGCCGGAACTTACCTCGGCCAAAATCATCATATCGGGCGGCCGTGCCCTGCAGTCGCGTGAAAACTTCACGACCTACATCGAGCCGGTCGCCGACAAGCTCGGCGCCGCCATGGGCGCCTCGCGGGCGGCGGTCGATGCTGGCTACGCCCCCAACGACTGGCAGGTGGGCCAGACCGGCAAGGTGGTGGCGCCGGAGCTCTACATCGCGGTCGGGATTTCAGGCGCCATTCAGCATTTGGCCGGTATGAAGGATTCGAAGGTCATCGTGGCCATCAACAAGGACGAAGAAGCGCCGATTTTTCAGGTCGCCGACTACGGGCTGGTTGCCGATCTGTTCAAGGCCTTGCCGGAACTCGCGGCCGAGCTCGGCAAGCTGGGCCGGTAACCTTGGTCACAGGTCCAAAGTGCGGCGGGTGGCGGCCGGAGACGGTTCGCTGTAGAACATTCGGCCCATCGGCTCCGCCGGCGGGCCGCGGCACGCGCCGGTGGGACTGTCGGCCAGAGAATCCCGGTAGGGCGGATCGACGCGGACGAAGGTAATGGCGTTCAACATTCACAAAGTCGGCGTGATCGGCGCCGGCCAGATGGGCAGCGGCATCGCGCATGTGTGCGCGCTCGCCGGTTTCGACGTCCTGCTCAACGACGTCACGCCCGACCGCATCAAGGCCGGAATCGCCACCGTCAACGGTAACATGGCGCGGCAGGTCCGCGGCCAGCGCATCACCGAGGACGACCGTCAGGCGGCGCTCAAGCGGATTTCGGCGGCGGAAAACCTCGAAGCCTTCGGCAATTGCGATCTCGTCATCGAGGCGGCGACCGAGAAGGAGGACGTCAAGCGCAAGATCTTCGGCGCCCTCTGCCCGGTGCTCAAGCCGCAGGCGATCATCGGCACCAATACCTCCTCGATCTCCATCACGCGTCTCGCCTCCTCGACCGACCGGCCCGAGCGCTTCATCGGCATCCATTTCATGAATCCGGTGCCGTTGATGGAGCTGGTCGAGCTGATTCGCGGCATCGCCACCGACGACACCACCTTCGAGGCCACCAAGACCTTCGTGGGCAAGCTCGGGAAAACGATTGCCGTTTCCGAGGATTTCCCCGCCTTCATCGTCAACCGCATCCTGCTGCCGATGATCAACGAGGCGATCTACACGCTCTACGAGGGCGTCGGGAACGTCGAGGCGATCGACACCGCGATGCGGCTCGGCGCGCACCATCCGATGGGGCCGCTCGAACTCGCCGATTTCATCGGGCTCGATACCTGCCTCTCGGTCATGCAGGTGCTGCACGAGGGGCTCGCCGATTCGAAGTACCGGCCCTGTCCGCTGCTGGTGAAATACGTCGAGGCCGGCTGGCTCGGTCGCAAGACGGGGCGCGGCTTCTACGACTATCGCGGCGAGGAACCGGTCCCGACACGCTGACGGGCAGCGCAGAATTTTCGACCCCGTCAGCGGTCGAATCGTCAACAAAGCGGTAAC
>CAYVBN010000548.1:0-3006 GCA_964449645.1 uncultured Hyphomicrobiales bacterium | reverse complement strand
AGGACGGATCGACCCCGGTCGCCTCGCCGACGCGGCGCGCCAGGGTCGTGAACTCCATCGCCTTGAGGAAGGCGATCAGCCGCTTGGGATCCGGATCGTGCACCGCGAGCTCGGCGAGCGGAACTTCGAGCGGCACGTGGTCGTCGAGCGTCACCAGCGTCTTCGACAGGCGCGCCTGATCAGCTTTGTCGATGAGCGCCTGCCGCCGCTTCTCCTGCTTGATCTCGGACGCCCGTGTGAGCAGCGTCTCGAGGTCACCGTATTCGCCGATCAGTTGCGCCGCCGTCTTCACCCCGATTCCCGGCACGCCCGGCACGTTGTCGGTCGAATCGCCGATCAGCGCCTGCACCTCGATGACCTTCTCGGGCGGAACGCCGAACTTCTCGATCACCTCGGCACGGCCGATCCGCTTCTCCTTCATGGTGTCGTACATCACGACGCCGTCGGTGATGAGCTGCATCAGGTCCTTGTCGGACGCGACGATCGTCACCGTCGCACCCGCCTCGCAGGCCTCGCGCGTGTAGGTGGCGATCAGGTCGTCGGCTTCGAAGCCCGCCTGCTCGATGCAGGGAATCTCGAACGCACGGACGGCCGAGCGGATGAAGGCGAATTGCGGCACCAGATCGCCCGGCGGCTCGGGCCGGTGGGCCTTGTACTGCGGATAGATCTCGGTGAGGCACGTACGCTACGACTTGTCGATCACGACCGCGTGTTGCGACGGCCGCTCCTCGGGCTGCATGTCGCGCAGGAGCTTCCACAGCATGTTGCAGAAGCCGAATACCGCGTTGAGCTGCAGCCCGTCCGACTTGCGGTTGAGCGGCGGCAGCGCGTGATAGGCGCGGAAGATATAGGACGAGCCGTCCACCAGGAAGACGTGGTCGCCCTTTTTCGGCTTGCGGGGGTTCGGTGCTGCGGACATCGGTCGAGAGAATGTGGGCCGGCCGCCCTCCCTTAGCAATGCCGCTGCGCCCACGCCAGACGATCCACGCCGGTTCGCGCATGCTGCTCGGCCGCACTTACCCGTCCTTCGGGTGATTCCCCTTTGCTGCCCTCGCCTTACGCCGGCCCCTCTGATAAGACCCGTGACGGCTGGGTCGGCGCCTTCGAGGGGTTGAGATGCGCGTAGCGATGATCGGCACCGGATATGTCGGTCTGGTGTCTGGAGCTTGTTTTGCCGATTTCGGCCATCGTGTGACCTGTGTGGACAAGGACGGCGAGAAGATCGCCGCTCTGAACCGCCACGAACTGCCGATCTACGAGCCGGACCTGGATCGGCTGGTCGCCGCCAACATGCGCGACGGGCGCCTGGACTTCACGACCGACCTTGCCCGGCCGGTGGCGGAAGCGGACGCGGTGTTCATCGCGGTCGGCACTCCGTCGCGGCGCGGCGACGGCCACGCGGACCTGAGCTACGTCTATGCGGCCGCCAACGAGATCGCGCAGGCGCTCGACGGCTTCACCGTGGTGGTGACGAAATCCACCGTCCCGGTCGGAACCGGGGACGAGGTGGAGCGCATCATCCGCGAGAAGCGCCCCGATGCCGACGTCGCGGTCGTATCCAATCCGGAATTCCTGCGCGAGGGCGCGGCGATCCGCGACTTCAAGCATCCGGACCGCATCGTCG
Organism: uncultured Hyphomicrobiales bacterium; assembly: GCA_964449645.1. Classification (GTDB taxonomy): domain Bacteria; phylum Pseudomonadota; class Alphaproteobacteria; order Rhizobiales; family Xanthobacteraceae; genus CAYVBN01. The sequence goes on along the minus strand of CAYVBN010000548.1, from coordinate 1,382 downwards.
TCGGTACCGAGGACGAGCGCGCCCGCAAGGTGATGGCGGAGATCTACCGCCCGCTCTATCTCAACCAGGCGCCGATCCTCTACACCAGCCGGCGCACCGCCGAACTCACCAAGTATGCGGCGAACGCCTTCCTCGCCACCAAGATCACCTTCATCAACGAGATCGCCGACCTCGCCGAAGAGGTCGGTGCCGACGTGCAGGAGGTCGCGCGCGGCATCGGCCTCGACAACCGGATCGGCTCGAAATTCCTGCACGCCGGGCCGGGCTTCGGCGGCTCCTGCTTTCCCAAGGACACGCGCGCACTGATCAAGACCGCGCAGGATCACGACGTGCCGCTGCGGATCGTCGAATCCGTCGTCGCCGTCAACGACACCCGCAAGCGCGCGATGGCCCGCAAGGTCGCGGCCGCGTTCGGCGGCCAGTTGCGCGGCAAGACCGTCGCGGTGCTCGGCCTGACCTTCAAGCCCAACACCGACGACATGCGCGAAGCGCCCTCGATCCCGGTGATCACCGCCCTGCAGGACATGGGCGCGCAGGTGCGCGTGTATGATCCGGCCGGAATGGAGCAGGCGAAGTCCATTCTGGACGGCGTCACCTATGCCGAAGGACCGTACGAGTGCGCCGAGGGGGCCGATGCCCTCGTCATCGTCACCGAATGGGAGCAATTCCGCGCGCTGGATTTCGAGCGCCTGAAGGAGACGATGGCCTGTCCGGTGGTGGTCGATCTGCGCAACATCTACCGGCCCGAGGAGATGGCCCGGCACGGCTTCCTCTACGAAAGCGTCGGACGGCCGAGCCGGCGGGCGTGATCCGCCCGCGGCGAGCGCCGGTTCGCATCGGTCGCATTTTCTCCGGCGAACCGGTATCCACGTCGCCGGAAAATGCTCCGGTCCGACATGCGCTCCTTCGACCCGCCGCTGCCCATCGACGCCGTCCTGCCGCAACTCACCGGCACGCTCGCACGCGCGAACACGGCTGTCCTGATCGCTCCGCCAGGGGCCGGCAAGACGACGCGCGTGCCGCTGGTCCTCTTCGAGGAACCATGGACGCGCGGCGGGAAAATTCTCGTGCTCGAACCGCGCCGGCTGGCGGCGCGCGCGGCCGCCGAGCACATGGCGCGCACGCTCGCCGAGCGCGCCGGCGACACCGTCGGCTATCGGGTGCGCTTCGGCGCGAAGACCTCCGCGGCGACGCGCGTCGAGGTCGTCACCGAGGGAATCTTCACCCGCCTGATCGTCGACGATCCCGCGCTTTCGGGCATCGCGGCGGTGCTGTTCGACGAGTTCCACGAACGCTCGCTCGATGCCGACCTCGGGCTCGCGCTTGCCCGCGACGCGCAGCAGGGCCTGCGCGAGGATCTGCGCATTCTCGTCATGTCGGCG
>CAYVBN010000547.1:0-4639 GCA_964449645.1 uncultured Hyphomicrobiales bacterium | reverse complement strand
GAGGGACTCGGCCGCGTCTTCAACCAGCGGCAGATGGTGACGTGCGCAGACCTCGATCAAGTGGTCGAGATCGGCCGGATGGCCGAACGTGTGCATCGCCACGACCGCCGACACCGGGCGGCCGGTGATACGGTTGAAATTCCGCCCGCCGCGCCTCTCCAGAATATCGGCAAGGTAGCGATCGAGCTTGCCCGCATCGAGCCCCAGCGTCGCTTCGGAGATCTCGGCAAAATGCGGCACTGCCCCGCAATAGGCGACCGCATTGGCAGTCGCCACGAAGGTGAGCGTCGGGACGATCACCTCGTCGCCCGGATCGACGCCGACGAGCACGAGCGCCAAGTGCAGCGCCGCGGTCCCGTTGACCACCGCGACCGCATGGCCCGCGCCCGTGTAGTCGGCGAGGTCGCGCTCGAAGCGGTCCACGTAGGCGCCGACCGACGACACCCAACCGGTGTCGAGGCAATCCTTCACGTACTCCCATTCGCGCCCGGCGAACTCCGGCTCGTGCAGCGGCACCAGCGCTTCGGCCGGACCGAGCACGGACCCGACCGCCGCCACGATCGTGTCGGCGAGGTGCGTCCGGCTTCCGGCGGATGGCGCGAGCATGTCGATGGACATCAGGCCGAGTAGTGGAGTTCGTGATTACGGTAGAAATTCAGACGCTGATCATAGTCGGCGAAAAACCCCTGCCGCAGGGCTGCGATCAGTTCCACGATTCCCTGTTCCACCGTCACCTTCGGTTCGAACAGAAGCTGCTGCCGGATCTTGCCGAAATCGACCTTGTAATTACGGCGATCGGCGCCGCCGCGATCGACATATTGAAACCGCGACTGCGGGAAATGCCGGTGCACCGCCTCCACGATCATGCGTTTGGTGTAGTTGTTGGCGTCACCACCGGCGTTGAACACGTTGAAGCTCACGCGTTCGCGCGGCATTTCCAGCACGCGGGCGAGCGCGCGGCAGAAGTCGGCAACGTGACAATAAGGCCGCCAGGTATCCGCGTCGTAGACATCGAGCAGCGCGCCGCTGAACAGATCGCGCGTGAACTCGGAAACCGTGAGGTCGAAGCGCATGCGGCTCGACAGCCCGAAAGCAGTCGCGAAGCGCATAACGGTCGCGCAATAGTCCACCCGATTGGCGCCGCCGAGGACTTGTTTCTCGCGCGCCACTTTCGCTTTGGCGTAGAGCGAGAGCGGCTTGAGCGGATAGTCCTCGTCGGCGAGCGTATCGGCAGGAATCTCGCCGTAGTTCGAGCAGGTGGACACCATGATCACCTTGTTGAGCCCGCAGCCGTCGAGGCCATCGATGAAGCGGGCGAGCCCGTCCTCGTTGATGGCCTGGTGCTCGTCGGGATACTTCTTGGTGATCGGATCGCCCACGAGGCCCGCCAGGATGATCACATCGGTCACCCCTTCGAGCGCCGCCTGCGCGACCGCGGCGTCACCGAGATCGCCGAACACGAACTCGTATCCGGGCCGGCCGAGAAACGGCGTGACGCAATCCCGGTTCTGGTAGAGCAGCAGATCGAGGCAACGCACGTCGTAGCCGCGCGCCAGCAGGAATCCCGTGAGCGGCGAGCCGATATAACCCGCCCCGCCGACCAGCAGCACGCGCCGGTGCGCGAGCCCCCGCGGCGCCAGGACATCGGCGGCCACGCGCTCCTCTTCCGCCTGGATCGCCTCGCGCACCGGCTCCGGCAATTCGGCGTTCTCCAGATGCGCAATGCGGATCGCGTGCGGAATTCCGTTCTTCATGTCGGAGCGGCCTCGGTCATGATGCGGCGGCGCAGCCGCGGATGGCTCAGGACGGCCTCGGCGAGGGCGAGGTCTTCGGGATCGTCGATATCGATGCCGCGCATCCGGTCCATCACGTAGAGCGCCGTCTCTTCGCCCTCCGCCATGAAAGCCCGGCGGGTCCGCAGGAATTCCGGCGCGACCGCGTAAACGGCACCGTTGATGAAGAAGAAGCGCGCCCCGTAATCCTGCCGACGGACCGCGCCTGCGGGCGGCCGTTCGAGCAAGCTCCATGCGCCGCCGGTCAGCCGGACGCACTCCATCGGATGCTCCGACACCTCGTGCACGCTGATGGCGCTGTTTCGGCCGGTCCGGCGCAGCTCCGCGACCGTTCCGTCGACGTCGGCCGCACTGCGCAGCGGCGAGGTCGGCTGCAGCAGGACCAGAAGCTCGGGTTCGCCATGCTGCGCGCGCCACCAGTCGAGCACGTGCAGCACGGTGTCCGCCATCCCGACCTCGTCCCCCGCGAGCGCCGCCGGCCGGCGATACGGAACCGCGACGCCCTCGCGCTCGCACGCCACGGCAATCTCTTCGTCGTCCGTGGACACGAGGATGTCGGAGATGGTCTGGGCCGCGCGGGCCGCCTGCAAGGTGTAGGAAATCAGCGGCCGGCCGGCGAGCGGCGCGAGATTCTTGCGCGGAATGCCCTTCGAGCCTCCGCGCGCCGGCACGACCGCCAGAACGCTCACAGAACCTCGTCCGCGATGGCCACGAGATTCGACGCGACATGCTCGATGCGCGCGTCGTCCATTTTCACCATGACGGGAATCGCCACCGAACGCTCGAGGAGGTCGGCGCTTTTCTGCCAGGTGGTCTCGCACCGGCCGTCATAGAGCGGATGACCCATCATGACACGCGCCCAATGCTTGGCGAAATGCCAGCCGATGGCGTCGGGGAGGTTCTTGGTGCCGAGCCCCCTCGCCCGCATGCGCGACACGAAGGTCGCCGCACGCTCGCGGTCCGGCAGGAAGAACACGATCGTGTCGCTGAGATCCCCGGTCGGATCGGGACTGCGGCGGAACTGCACCGGCATCGCCTGCAGCCGCTGCATCAGCTTCGCCTTATTGGCGCGCTGGCGCGCGATGATGGTGTCGAGCTTCTCCAGTTGGGCGATGCCGATGGCGCCCTGCAGCTCGGTCATGCGGAAGTTGAAGCCGAAGCACAGCGCCCCCTCCTCGCCGCGGCCCAGGGTCGTGCTGTATTCGTGGCCGTGGTCGTGGAACGCGCGGGCCATGACGAAACGCCGCTCGTCGTTCGTCACCACCAGGCCGCCTTCGCCGGTGTTGAGCGTCTTGCCGGCATCGGTCGAATAGGCGCCGGCCGCTCCCATCGTGCCGGCGTGGCGGCCGAAATAGGTGGCGCCGAGCGCCTGCGCGGCGTCCTCCATCACGGCGATGCCATGCTCCGCCGCGATCGCCATGATCTCGTCCATCTCGGCGCACTCGCCCATCATGTGCACCGGAACGACGACCTTGGTGCGCGGCGTGATGGCGGCCCGGAACGCCTCCGGATCCATATTGAGCGTGTCGTTGACGTCGACCACGATCGGCGTCGCACCGGTCTCGCGGATCGCCTCGACGGTGGCGACGAACGTGAAGGCCTGGGTGATCACCTCATCGCCCGGTCCGACGCCGAGGCTCTGCAGCGCCACCCGGACCGCCGCCGTGCCCGACGACACCGCCTGCGCATGCGCCACTCCCATGCGGGCCGCAAAGGCGCGCTCGAACTCCCGCACCTTGTAGACGCCGTTGCGCATGGCGTCGAAGCCGTGGGCGAAGATGATCCCGCCGTTCCGGTCGAAGATCTCGTTGATCGCCTGACGCTCTTCGTCGCCGAACAGTTCGAAGCCGGGCATGATGTTTTCCTGAAATTGAGAGGGGAAGGGTCAGGCGGTGTGGCGCATCAGCATGTCGCGCACGTCGCTGTCGGCCGCGAACGGAACCGGGTTCTGGTTGAATGCCGCCTGCAGCGGCTGCATCAAGCCGACGACCTGATCGACGTTGCGGCGCGTGATGCCCCACCGATCGAGCGTGCGCGGAACGTCGAGCCGGTCGGCCAATTGCCGGATCGCCTCGGCAAACCGCTTCGCCTTGCGCTCGCGGCTCCAGTCCGGATGCGGCTCGACCAGATCGAGCAGCTCGGCATAGTCGTACCAGCCGCGCGCGACGTTGTAGTCGACCACGGAGGCGATGAAGATGCCGCCGCCGATGCCGTGCGGCACCTTGAAGTGCACGCCGATCGGATAGGACAGCGCACCGGCAATTCCCGATCCGGAATTGAACAGCCCGATCGCCGCCAGATAGCTCCCGAGCAGCAGGAGCTGGCGCTTCTCCTTGTCGTGCGGCGCATCCACCAGACAGGGGAGATTTTCGTAGAGCAGACGGAACGCCTCGCGGTTGAAGCAGCGCGTCAACGGATTGGCATTGCCGGTCATGAAGCTCTCGAGCGTGTGCACGAGCGCATCCATGCCGGAGGAGATCGCGACGGAAGGCGGGCAGCTCATCGTCCACTCGGCGTCGAGCACCGCATAGGTGGCGTTGAGATGGCGGCCGTTGATCCCGAGCTTGCGCTTCTCGCCCGTGTCGGTGAACACCGCGTTGATCGTCACCTCGCTGCCGGTTCCAGCCGTGCTCGGAATGCAGATCGTCGGGACGGGAGGCACGGTGATCTTGTCGAATCCGCGGTACTGGACCGACGGCCCCGGATTGGTCCGCAGGCAGGCGAGCGCCTTGGCGCTGTCGAGCGCACTGCCCCCGCCGATCGCCACAATGCCGTCGAGCGCCGGCAGGACGCGGATTTGCGCGGCGAGACTGTCCAGATAGTCATAGGATGGCTCTTCGCTGCCG
>CAYVBN010000546.1:0-25513 GCA_964449645.1 uncultured Hyphomicrobiales bacterium | reverse complement strand
GTCGCGAACGCAGTCAAGAATTGCGATATCTGGATCGACCTCACGTTCCCCTACATGAGCGGGTCAACGGCGCATGCCGAAGCAATGCAGACCAATCGCGTTCGTTCCCTCAATATTCTCGATCTCGGTGCGAACGGCGTGGCGCGCTTGTTTGGCTGCGCCGATTTCGACCACCTATTCGTGGTGCAGGAGGGCATAGATACAGTCATAAAAGAAGGGACTGGAAAGCAGTGCCGCCTCACCAGCCCCAATGGCACCGACGTATCTTTCGTTCTGCGTCCTCCAACCATGAAGAAGCTTCGCCGTATCCAAAAGCCCGGCATCAACGCCCCTCCCGGGTCGGCCATGATCTTTCCGGAGCCGGACAGCGTCCGCGGCGTCGTGGTCATCGAAGCCGCAATGCATGAATTCTATACGATTCTGAAGGCACCCATTCACATCACGGTGGATGGCCAGATCCAGTCAGTCAGTGGCGGCGGCAGCGATCTGCCGATCTGGGAGCGCTCCTTGCTCCGCGCCGGAAATGGGCAGTATGGCCGGATCATACATCTCTCCTATGGCTTTCATCCGGCGGCACGGTTCACGGGCCAGTCGTTCAACGAAGACATCCGCGTGAAGGGAATGGCTGCAGTGGGGTTTGGGATTCCGTGGTGGGAACCCGGCGGTGGCGAAAACCATCCCGATGGTGTGGTGCCGGCACAATCGCTATGGATCGACAGCCGGCAGATCATTCGCGACGGCAATATTATTGAGCCGCAGAACCTGGCCAAGGCGGCGCGGGAGCTGCAGCCAATCATCAACTGAAGGCGCATTCCGCGGCCTTACTCCGGATCGGATCGGCCTTGACGTCCGTCGCCAGTTGCCCCCGCATGACACCGATCTCTAAACAACGCCGGACCTCCCCGCACAGCAACTGCAATACGGAGTGGCCGGCCGATGACACCGGTCGATTCAACGGAGTGGCGCTGACCAAAAGCGCCTTCATGTCCGCCGAGTCGATCGGCCGAGCCGTTAGTCGTCCATCGCGGACGTCCGTATAGACGGCGCCAAATGGCAATATCGTAGACACCGCCTCCATCTCCACAAGCTGCTTCAGCACGTCCACTGAATCGACCTCCATTGCAACGGAGAGTTCGATCTTTGCCGCGCGTGCTGCCGCATCCACCACACGCCGAATCCCGTTCTCCGGGCCCGGCAAAACGAGAGCGGTCGCCCTCAGCTCTTCAACCGACGCTTGAGGCGATGGCGGAGTCGAACGGGCTGATTCGATCAGAAACAAATCTTCATTGATCAATGGAGAGGCAATCAGATTCGGATTCCGGCGTACGTCGTAGAGCACAGCCACATCGAGCCGGCCCTCCTCGATCCAATCCACCAGCGAACCACAGAAGGCTTCATAGACCCGCACCTGGGCATTCGGGCAAGCCTGTTTGAATTGGACTGCCAAGCTTGCGCCCATCGTCCTGCTGATGGACGGGGGGATGCCCAACGTCACCACGCCCGACACGGAACTGCTCTCCTCGAGCATCTGCGTTTTCACCTCGGAGAGCTGCTGCAGAATCGGGTCCACGATATCCTGAAGCTTGCGGCCGGCATCTGTCAGAACGGCGCCGCGACCGTGCCGGTAGAACAATCCGCTACAGAGCTCTCGCTCCAGCTTCTGGATCTGCCTGCTCAGCGCAGGCTGGGTCAGTCCCAGCCTTGTAGACGCTCGCGAGAAGCTGCCGGCCTTTGCCACTTCCAGAAAATAACGGAGTTCGAGAAGATCCATATCCGTTCCCTCTGTCGCCGAACGCGCAACCGGTGATGAACGCTCGCGCGCGCTCCCAAGGAGAAGACAGCTTCAATGTCCGAGATGCTTTCTGCGCGTCGGGCGATGCGTCTCATGATCCCGAGTCGCCCTGAAGGCGAGCCGCAATCCTGTTGGCCGCTTCGCGCAGGGAAGCGGCGCACCGGCGACGCTGCGCTTCGTCGATCCATTCTATGATGAAGGCGGTGCTGATTGCCGCAATCGGGTAGTTTGAGTTGTCGAAAATCGCAGCCCCGATGCCTCCCACCGCGGGCGTGAAGACGCCGAGATTGAACGTGTAACCACGCTCGCGGGCTTTCCCAAGAGCCTCCCGGAACCGTGCCTCGTTGAAATGCGGCCGTTCCGCTTTGTAACGAGGAAGGTTTCGCGAGATTACTTCTTCGGCTTCCGCTTCGGGCAGAGCCGCTAGGATCGCCATCCCGCCGCTCCCACTGCCGAACGGCACACGGCTTCCGACGCGAAGCAGGAACGTCTGCAAATATGACGCGCTCTCCTCGCGCGCGACGCAGACGGTGTCGAATCCGGACCGAACGGTGAGATAGACAGGATGTTCGATCTCGCTCGCGACGCGGGCGAGCTCGGTGGCGGCCAGACGTGCGATGGGATGGCGCTCCATCGCGACCATGCCCAGGGGGACAATCTCGACACCGAGATGAAACCGGTGCGTCAGCGGGTCGCGCTCGACCCATCCGGCTTCCAATAACACCTCGATCACGCGGTAGATCGTCGGACGCGGCAATTTTGTTTTTGCAACGAGCTCAACTAGCGAAGCGCCTGCTGTTCCTGCAGCGGCAATCGAGCGCATCAGGGTGATCGCGCGCGGCAAGCTCCCGGCCACGCCGTCGGAAAACCCCGTGCTTACCATTCTTTCATCGACGTTGTCGGGGAGATGCCTCTTCGTTCTCATGCTAGGCCGGCACACGTATCTGTCCGATTGCCGGACAGTATTTTCGGCGACTCTCTTTCTATCATGATATTACTGGAATAAATGGAGTCAATGTAGACATAAACTATCCGGATGTCGGACAGCTCTGCGATCTGCCGATCCGGACAGGCATGCTCGCATGGGGCGCGCGCACTCTGCGCCGTCTGCGGCCGCTTCCAACAGAAGGGGTCGATCACCCGCCGCGTATCAGGTCCGGGCACACGGGGCGTGAGGTATTCGATTTCAAAAAGGACAACTCGGCGGGAGCACGACGAATCGCACGGCGTGATTCGATGGACACCATCGTCGCGCAGCGCGGCTCGGCCTGCTGATCAATGCTACTGGTCCGATAGGTGATGCGACGGGATTGCTATCCTGCCGACCCTCAGCCGCGCCACGCCGTTCAGCCGGCCGACTGTCACCATGCCTGGAGCTGCGGCGCTTCCGAGGCCCATATCATCGGCGCGTTCTCATGGGCCACGGCGCCTGCGCCTGCCGTCTGCGATCACTGCGAGACCCTTGAGATCGCATCGAACATTCCGGCTGCGTCGGAGCGGATCGAGCGCTGCGCGTCCGAGAATCGCTGGCTCAACATGGGCTAGGGGAGAATTTTGGGCCCCACGCATGCGGCGGAGTGCGAAGCTTTGCATCCGGTCCCGCAGCCATGGCTAAATTGCCCAATCGCGGGCCGGAGAATGCGGGTTACGGTGCGATGGAGCCGCCGGAGGGAGTGAACCCGGATTCGAGCACTCTCCCCGGAGCCCACCATAGTCAAACGTGCGAGGTCGAACTCTGGCGTACGCTCTCGCGGACCACGCAGGTGCGCGAAACGGCCCACCGGCTATGACAAGGCATAGGGCCCGAGGGGCCCGGCCGCCCGATCCATGACTGCCGCTTGAGCGGTTTCCATCTCTGGGTTACTGCGGGAGCCATTTCCCCATCACTCTGGTCCATGGCCTCGCAACGACCATTTCAAACAAGCCTTCCTTGCGATACGGCTCCTCTTCGAGAAAACGATCCGCTTCCGCTTGCGTCTGGAAATCGATGATGAGCATCGTGCCCTTGGCCGACTTCTCATCGTCCAATATCGGTCCCGCCACCGCAATTCGATCTTTGTACTTCTCCAGATATTCGAGGTGGCGAGGCCTGACCGTGGCCCGCAGATCCTGGCATCCTGGACGATCTAAGCAATAAATAACGTACACGGATCACTCCTTTTGGATGGGTGGTGTTCTGTCGTGATTCTCTGAAATCAGAAGGGCTGCTTGCGAACGTCAATTGCCGGAGGGAAAAGCAATTGCTCCTTCGGAACGCTTGCCACGACCTGCAACTTTCCTCCCTTTGCCTGCTCGATCCACAGATCCTGGAACGCCTGATGGTCTTCTGCCCGCATCAGGAAGTCGCTCATCGGGAACTCGATGCTTGCTTTGCCCTGGAATCCTTCCATCGCTTCGATCAGCTTCGGATTGTCCCGTTTCGAGGTCCAGCCGGAGGTCTCGATCGCCTTCTTGATCAGGTAAATGGAATGCCAAGGAGCCAGGTAGTACGACGTTGCAATGATGCGATCCGGACTTCCGACGACCGACCCATCGTCGTTGATCCCCATCGCCTTTCGGGCCTCCGCGGTGAACCCGCGAACCGGAGCCGGCACCTGATCGAGCCACCGGGGTGCATGAGACAGGAAGTAGGCGTTCTCTACCGCCGCTTCGATTCCCTTCAGGGAAATCCCATCGATGATTCCCCAGGGAGCGAGTCGGGCAACGCGGCTTGCAAGGCCGATCTCCTGACTTTGCCGAAGGAACCGGATGCCGTCGGCGCTCGTGAACACTGCAAAGAGGACTTCCGTCTCGCGCGGCACGCGGGCAAGAAACGGAATCATGTCCTGCGATTGGACAGGCACTGCGATCTTGTCGACGACCGTGCCGCCCATCTCTTTGACCAACGGCGCAAGCTCGTCATAGAACGAATGTCCATAGGCGTAGTCGGTGACGATGAACGACCATTTCTTGCCCAGGTTTTTCAGCGCGTATGCGACCGAGGCACGCCCCTGAATTGCGGAATGAGCGCGAACGCGGAATACATACCGGTTGCCTTTCGCGCCGGTGGTCACGCTCGCCTCACCTTGTGGAAAGACGATCGTCTTCAGCTCTTGCGCAACCGGGTTGGTCGCTAAATTCGTGCCGCTGTGCGTGGCGCCCAGCACAAAATCTGCCTTGTCCGTTTCGACCAGCTTGCGGAATTTTCGGACACCGTTCGCGACGTCCGACTCCGTGTCCTCGAGAAGGTATTCCACCTTTCGGCCGGAAATTCCGCCTTGCGAATTGATCCGATCGATTACCGCCCTGGCGCCCTTGTCGAAAGCAAAGCCGTAGAACGACAGAAAACCTGTCATGTCCTGCTGGTGACCGATGCGAATTGGTGCCGCTTGGCTGCGCAGGACGGCCGGCAGCGCCACGGTACCGGCTGCGGCGGTCGTGAGCTGGATAAGGCGACGGCGAGTGAGATGTCCAGAGGTACTCTGACTCATGATCTTCTCCCATAATCGGGCTGCGACTCGACGCCGACGCCCAGGTATCGTTCCAGAAGTTCAGGTGATTTCGCTTCGTCCACGGGGCAGGAATGAACAATGCTGCCCTTTTCCACGAAGCACACGTCGTCGCAAACGCTCAGAGCCAGAGCCAAATTCTGCTCCACCAGAACGACGGCGATGTTCTCGGCCTTTATCTCGCGGATGATTGCGCTGACGCGGTCGACGAAGAGCGGCGAGAGACCTTCCGTTGGCTCGTCCATCAGGATTGCTGTCGGACGGTTCAGGAGAGCCCGACCGATCGCGACCATTTGCTGCTCGCCGCCACTCAGCGTTCCGGCCTCTCGGTGCAGCATTTCAGAGAGCGGGGGAAAGTGGGCGATTCCGCGATGAAGATCCTTGTCGCCGAACTTCTTCCCGTGCCACGCCAGCTTCAGATTTTCCGCGACGGTGAGATGATAAAACAGGTCTCTTCCCTGAGGGATATAGCCAAGTCCCGCCCGAGAAATCCGATGAGCCGGGAGCGCACTGATGTCACGTTCGTCGATCGAAGCGCTTCCGTTTCGAGTCACGAGACCCATCAGGGCACGCAATGTCGTGGTCTTACCGACCCCGTTGCGACCGAGAAGCCCCAAGGCTCGACCTTTGCGGGCCATGAAGGAAAGGTCCCGCACGACGTGACTCTTTCCGTAGTATGCGTTCAGGTGCGATACCGTCAGCATGCGGCCGAACCCAGATAAATTCGACGAACCGTTTCATCGGCGCGTATCTCGGCAGGCGATCCTTCGACAAGCAGCTTTCCCCGGTCGAACACGGAAATCCGGTCTGCCAGACCCATGATCAGGTCCATATCGTGCTCGACGATGACGATCGTCACCTCGGACCGTATCTTGTTGATGAGGCGCACGATCCGGCCGGTCTCTGCCGGGCTCATCCCCGCTGTCGGCTCGTCGAGCAGCAGCAGTTTCGGACGGAGCGCAAAGGCGATCGCGACCTCGAGAACGCGCTGGTCGCCATAGGAGAGCGAGCTGACGGTTTGATCGGCCAGATGGATGATCTCCAGCGTATGGAGGATCTCCCGCGCCTGTTCAGAGACGCTCCGCCGGGCGGCCCGCGAAAACACCGAATGAAACAGACTGTGGGAGGAGTGACATGCGATCCAGACATTTTCAAAGACGGTCAGGGCAGGGAAGATCGAGCTGATCTGGAAGGTTCTGACCAGACCGAGCCTTACGATTTTTCTCGGAGGCTGGCCCGTGATGTCGATTCCGTTGAACACGATCGATCCCGCCGACGGTTTGTACCGCCCCGAGACAGCATTGAAAAACGTCGTCTTGCCCGCTCCATTGGGCCCAATAAGCGCTCTTACCTCACCGACGGGCAGTTCGAAGCTGACAGCGTCGACTGCCCTCACACCTCCAAAGCTCACGGACAGTTCCGTCGTCTTCAGCAACATGGTCTAAAACTGCCGCTGCTCGATTGTCTTGGGTTTACGTCGTCTCCAAATCGGTATTTGCAGCAGCAATCCGAGCACGCCCGACCGGGCAACAAGAACCATCGCGAGCAGAATCAATCCCGTGAAAAACTTCGGATGACCGATCCACGCTCCGGTGAGGTCTTCGAACGGCCTTATGAGAACGGTCCCGAGCACCGGCCCCGCCAGTGTTCCCAAGCCACCGAAGAATGCCCACACGAGAGCGCTGGCGGAGACGGTCCAGTGGAGCAGGCCTGTGTGCACGTGCTGAAAGGTGATCGTGTAGATGGTGCCTGCCGCGGCCGCAATCAGGCCGCTCAGTGTAAACGCAGCGATCTTGATCCACTTCGTATCATAGCCGACGAACTCTGCCCGCAGCTCGTTCTCCTTAATCGCCCGAAGTACGCGGCCGAAGGGAGACCACATGAGATAGGCACTGATGGCGAAGGCGACCGCGAAGCAACCGAGCGAAAGCCGATAACGACCAAGGGACGTCAGATCGACGCCGAAAAATCGGAATGGCTCTCCCGCCAGGATCAGCCCATCGTCGCCGCCTGTCAGCTCACGATGGTTCTGCGCCCAGGTGTACGCCACCGTGACAAAGATCAGTGTCAGAATCAGCAGTCCATGATTGCCCCCACGCACCGCGACGTATCCCGTCGCCGCGGCGATCACCGCCGTGACCAGCAATGCCGCCGGAATGGCCAGAGCGAGATCGACGTGTGCGGACAGAAGCAGCCAGCCGATCGTATAGGCGGAGGCGCCGAAGAACAGCGCTTGCGCAAGGCTGAGCATGCCGGCGAAGCCGAAAGTCACATCGAAGGATACCGCGAGAAGCGAATAAAGCGCGAGATCCGCCACATATAGTTGGTAGTAGCTGCTCTCGGGTGCGAATCCGATCAAGATCACCGCAACGGCGCAAACCAACATATTTACGACAATGAGACTCCGCGTCATCGCGCGCCCCGCCGCGTGGCCCTTGTCCCGATGCCGTTCGGCCATCGAAGAACGATCAGAGTGAGAGCGACGAGCGAAATGAGTCGCGCGTTGGTTGGGCTCGTGAAGGCTCCTGCAATCCCTTCCGTCGTCGTCATGAGGACGGCGGCTATGAAGGAACCGAGTAGATTTCCGAGCCCGCCGACGATGACGACGATGAAAACCGTGATAAGGACATCGAGGCCCATATCCGGCCGAACGTTCACGATCGGCGCGGCCAGAACCCCGCCCAGGGCCGCCAGGGCGGTCCCGATTCCGAAGGTTAGCGCAATCACGCGATTGACCGGAACACCGAAAGCGCTCGCGACGGCAGGGTTGAATTTCACCGCCCGTGTCCACAAGCCGTAACGCGTGTATTGAAGAAAGACCCACAACACGACGAGCACGATCAACGCGAAAGCGGCGACTGCAATGCGAAAGCCGGGATAGTAGAGGCCGTATACCGGAACGCTGAACTGCAGCGGTGGCGATACGGAGCGCACGTCGCCGCCGAATGCCCACAACGCGCCCTGCTCGAGCACGAGCATCAGCCCGATCGTTGCGACGATCGTGAGGTCCGGATCTCCCCGCAGGGGGCGTAGAATTAGCCGCTCGACGAACACACAGGCGCCTCCGACGAGAATCGGCGCCAGCACGAGGCCGGGCACGTAGCTGCCGGTTCTTACGACCATGAACCAGCAGATGTACGCGCCGACCATGAACAACGCGCCCTGTGCGACGTTCACGATGCTGAGGAGGCCGTACACCAGGTTGAGGCCGACCGCCAGAAGCGCAACGATGAGGCCCCAGATGAGGCCGTTCAGGACTTGGAAGACCAAGAGGCTCAGTTCGCTCATGGCGTGACGGTTCGAGTATTCTGGTTCAGTTGCTTCGCAGAGCTCGCCGGAGGATTTTCCCGACCGGGTTTTTCGGGAGGGCCTCGACGATAGTCACCTGCTTGGGGAGCTTGAACGGCGCGAGCGACGGACGCAAAAACTCGATGAGCTCCTTTTCGAAGTCCGCCGGGTCCTTGGCTCCGCGAACGACCACGAATGCCGCAACCTTGTTGCCCAGTGTCTCGTCTGGGAGACCGACCACCGCAGCTTCCGATACCTCGGGGTGTTTGAGGATGGCGTCTTCGATTTCCTGAGGCGACAGGAAATATCCCCGCGTCTTGAACAGATCGTCCTCACGCCCCGAACCCCAGAAATATCCGTCCTCGTCCTGGCGCATGACGTCGCCGGTGAAGAACCAGTCACCGCGGTGCTGATTTTTCCAGCGCTCCGGCTGCCGGTAATAAGTCAGAAAGAGGCCCGGATCGCTCCGGTGGATCATCAGAACGCCAGGTTCGCCGGGAGCAACAGGCTCAAGCTGTTCGTTAAGCAGGGCGATCTTCATTCCCACCAGCTTCTTGCCGATGGAGCCCGGCTTCACCGGATTGGCCGGACCATTCGCGATCAACACCTCCACTTCCGACACTCCATAGATGTCGTAGAGAGGCAGCCCGACCTCGCCCATCCATTTCTGATAGATGGCCGCTCCGAGGGGTTCGCCGGTGCTGATCACGTGCTTGAGGTTCGTACCCTTGAACCTCGCGCACAAATCCGGATTTGCGAGCAACGTACGATAAAAGGTGGGCACCGAAATGAAGACGGTCGCCCGGTGCTTCTGCAGCGAGCGTATCACCAGATCCGGCAGCGCCCGCTCGCCGTGCAGCGCGACCGTGCATCCGGCATAGAGCGGGAATGAGAAGGCGTGTCCGAACGTGCCCATGAAGCTGAATTCGCCGGGCGTAAGGACCACGTCATCCGCGCCATACTCCATTTGAATCAGGACGGGATCGCCGACGGCGACAATCCATCGATGGGCATGCAGGATCCCCTTCGGTCTGCCCGTCGTGCCCGACGAATACAGCATGAACGCTGGATCCTCGGCGGAGGTCTGAGCCGGCTCGAAGGTTCCTTTTCCTAATTTCTTGATGTTCTGGTATCCGCCGCCGTCGCCTAGATCGACGGTGAGTACGTGATCGAGCAGCCCGCGCTTCTTCAGATTATGGAGCGTGTCGGCGAGGCCCTCCGTGGTAATCGCGACGCGAGCCTCGCTATTCTCCGCGATATAGCTGAGTTCCTCCTCTGTCAGGAGAGAATTTGCCCACACGGCCACTGCACCCAGGCAATAGGCCGCCAACACGGCGACGCAAGCTCCCGGCGCATTGCGACTCCGGATGAGAATCTTCGCTCCCTTGTCTACACCAAGGGCACGCAATCCATTTGCAAAGGCATGGACCTCGTCCCGTAACTGGCCGTATGTCCACGCACCGTCTTCCCAAACGATCGCCAATCGATCAGCGGCACCGTTCTTGATGTTTCGATCGAGCAGTTCCCTGGCAATGTTGGTATCGGGCAAGTAGACGCGGTGCCCTGGCCGGGCCGACCAATTGCTCATGACGTCCTCACTTGGCCTCTTTGCCGGGGCGACGAACAGGATTTCCGGGGTGGTACATGGGCGGGCGCTTCTGCATGAACGCAGTCAACCCTTCCGCGCAGTCCCGGTTTCTGGTGATTTCCAGAACCCGCTCCAACTCGACCCGTGTGTTGGCCTCGCTCCGGTTCAGGTGCTGATAGAGCCGGAGTGTTTCCTTGGCATATTTCAAGCCGACCGTCGGATAGGACGCCATCCGAGCCGCCCACGTCATCGCCTCGTCCATCAGCGATTCAGGCGGCACGATCTTATTGACGAGCCCCCACTCCAAGGCCTCTTCCGCGTAGACCATGCGCCCCGTGAGGATCATTTCCGAGGCCCGCGTCTGCCCGATAAGCTGTGGTAGCACGCGAGGCGCGCTCCACTCGCTCATGAAACCGGCAGGCACGGCAAGCTCTGCGAAGCGAACCCGTGAGGTCGCAATCCGCAGGTCACACGAGATCGCGAGTTCCAGCCCGACCCCGACGGCAATGCCGTCCACCGCGGCGATGACGGGCTGCGGCAAGTTTTCGAGCTTTATGCACGCCCGCTGTGAAATCCAATGGAAGTAGTCGTTCATCCACCAGGTGACGATTTCTCCATACTCGCCCTTCAGACCCCAATCGTCCTCCGGCCGCTCCATCGGTATGGTTTCGACCTGCAGGTCACCTCCTGCGCAGAAATTGGCTCCCTTCCCGGTGATAATCACGACGCGGACGCTCGAGTGCTTGATCTCGTCCATGACTTGGTCGAGTTCCATGCCCATCCGCGGCCCGAGCGCATTCGAATGCTCGGGGCGATTCAAAGTCACAATTCCGATGGCATTGTCGCCCGGACAATTGGGAGACGATACGACGGACCATTCGATAGTTTTGAATTTCATCTCTGCCTCCGACCACCGGAACTACGCCACCGGATTGCGCAACTCGCCGATCTCGTCGATCTGAATGAGCACTTCATCTCCCGGCTTCAGGAATCGGGGCGGATTGAATCCAATACCAACGCCAGCCGGGGTGCCCGTCGCAATGACGTCACCCGGTCTCAGCGACATGAAGCGGGAGACCGTTTCGATCAATTCCGGGATCGTGAAGATAAGGTCCTTGATGGGCGCACGCTGACGTAGTTCGCCATTCACGAAGGTCCGCAGCTCGCAATTCTCGATATCCGGCACCATCTCGCGACAGACGATTGCCGGGCCCATGGGGCAAAATCCATCAAGGCTCTTCCCCAAGAACCATTGTTTATGACGGCGTTGCGCTGCCCGGGCTGTCACATCATTGATGATCGTGTATCCGAAGATGTACGACATCGCCTGGTGCGCGGGGATGTTACGGCCCGAGCGTCCAATGACGACCGCCAGCTCTCCTTCATAATCCACGGAGTTGTCCGGGTCCGAGGACGCCGGAATGGCCTCGCCCGGCCCGATCACGGACCCCGGACTCTTGGTGAAAACCACAGGAAATTCCGGGACATCGGCCCCTCCTGAGGTCGCATCAAATCCGCTGCTCTGGAACTCGGCCGCGTGCTCGCGGTAGTTCTTGCCAACACAAATGATGTTTCGTTCGGGGATGAGGGGCGCCTGCAATTTGGCGCCCCCAACCGCAACACCCGCCGCTGCGGACGCCTTCCGATAGCAATCCAGCAACCGCTCCGTGCCGCCGACGATCAGATCGGGCACACCAATCGCCGCGGCCCCTGAACCGCTGGCCGGAAAAATCGTCTTTCCGTCGTCACTCAGAAAACCCGCACGTCTCTGCCGACCATCCGAGAAGCTGACCAAACGCATAGACCAATCTCAACCATTGCCGAATTAGACCGTACCATGATAGAGAGCCATATGAAGATTATGCAAGTTAATTCGGCATGACCAATAAGACCATTGCAGCGATTGGTTCGACGAACACGCGCTTGGATGCGCGCGTGCTGCAGCAGTTGAGACGGTATGTCGCGGAAGCCAAAAAGACGGATGATAAGAAGTTGCCCCCTGAGCGCGACTTAGCGCGCGCATTGGGACTCAGCCGAACCGTCCTGCGTCAAGCTTTGGAGAGCCTCGAAAGCGAAGGGCTGATTTGGAGACACGTCGGCAAAGGAACCTTCGTTGGCCGCAGGCCTTCAGCCGAGCTACATCAGCTTCAGCTTCGCGATCTGCAGAGCACGACGAGCCCGAACGAGGTGATGGAGGCCCGGTTATCGATCGAGCCAAAGCTCGCGTACGTCGCTTCGCTTCGCGCTACACCGGCCGAAATCGCCGAGATGGAGCGTATCCTGCAGAAGGCGTCGTCTACGACCGAAGTACCGAAATACGAGCATTGGGATGGCTCGTTTCATCGGGCCATCGCCGAGGCCAGCCGCAACTCCCTGTTGCTGACGTTCTTCAACGTCCTGAACGCCACGCGCGAGCAGAGCTTCTGGGGGCAATTGAAGGAGCGGAGGCTGAAACCAAGCCGTATCGCCGTGTACAACGATCAGCATCGGCTCATCCTCAATGGTATCCGTGAGCGCGATCCTGCGCGGGCGGAATCGGCGATGACAGCGCATCTCCAAACGGTACAACGCGATTTACAGGAGTAGAACTCTGGGGGATGCCGAGAGGGACACCGCGCTCGACTGGGCACCGCATGCCAGCCCGCAATCGCGTCATATCAAAGGCAGGGAAAACAAATCCACGGGTGAGCCTTATCCCTGAATTGGTTTCAAGCGCTAGTTATTCATCAGACTCGTCAGAGTTCCTGCTAACCCACTCCAAGAGAAGCGCACGCCCGGTGGGTAGATGGAGCCACTCTTCGTTCCTCGCTGCTGCAAGGAATCCAACATCTCATAAAAATCGGCGAATTTTTTCGAATTCGGCGACCTCTGCTCGGCCGCGCGGACCTTATCTCGTATCCGCGCGACTTCCGCCATGTCACCAGCTGCCGTAAAAAGCGCGGCGGCACCGGCGAGATGATCGAGCCAGTCGCCGCGCCAACCCTTGATGATTTTCGACTCCTCCGGCGATGTCAGATAGTCGCCATGGATCCCGGCGGACTGCTCGCGATCCGACACCCCCTCCAGGAGCTGGGCGGCGGCCGCGCCGAAAGGCTTCTGTAGAATGCTGACTTCCGCAAAAATCAGCCACAAAGATTGCGGATCGGCACTACGAAGCGCCTTGGCGGCGAGCGTCCGCGCCGATTTGAGATCGCCGGCGGCCAGATAGGCGCCCGCCACGCGGCCGATCTGCTCGCTCCCGATGTCGCTCGCGTAGGCTGTCGCACGCGCGAGTGCCTTGTTCATGGCTTCGGTGTTGCCGATTCTCTGTAGCAGCAGGGCGATGTTGACCATGTACTGCACACGGAATTCGCGGGCGCCGGCGGCTGCGGGATAGTCTCCGTGCAACACCGAATCCGGCAGCACGTAGGCATCGGCGGCCGCTGCGATGTCGGAAGGCGCGGTTGGATCGTGCACGCCGACGCGGGTTGCCAAAATCATCGGAAAATCATCGGAAAATCCGAGTGACGAGGCCCCATTCGTATCGAGCTGCTTGGCGCGGCGCTCGGCGAACGTGAAAATGCGCCGTGCGCCCTCGCGCTCCCCGGCTTGCCACAAAGTGCGCGCGGCGTCGCACCACACGATAATCGGTGCGCAGCGGGAAATCCGGCAAAGGTCTCCTTCGGCCGCGTGCTTGTCGACCTCCTGCAGGAGGGCCACCGCTTTATCGTGTGGCATCGCTTTGTGGACAAAGGTGCGCCGCGTCGGCGCGGCAGTAGCCGACACGTCCATGCCGCCCACCGCATCGGCCAAGTCGGCAACTGCGGGCGCCCAATCGGCCGTAATGGACTCCTCCAGACTTGCCGCGGCTCCGAGACGCTTGCGTTCCGCTGCAGCGGCCTTGCTATCTGCGAGGAAACGTGCGCGCTCCTTAGGTCCGAGTTCACGCACCAGGGCAGAAGGGAGCCGCTTCGGCTTCGGTCCATCGCCGAGTTGTTCGATGCGATCAAAATCGTCGGCCGTCCAATTGATGTTGGCTCGGGTCAGCGCATAACGCCAGCCAGCACTGACAAAAGCGTCGCGGTGAACAGGTACAACCGTGAGGCCCGCAGCCTTCAGTCGGTCGAGTGTTTTCTGTTCCGTTTCGAAATTCTGGGCACTGCACTTGGCGGCCGCTGCTTCGGCCCAAGCCGTCACTCGCAGCCGCAGCCCGGTCGGCAGTTTCTCCGCGTCTTCTAGATAAAACAGGACCGGATTGACCGCCGAAAAGTCGAGGTTGACGAATTTGGCGATCCTATCGAGGCCGTCATTATACGCGTCGATCAAGGGCTCCTCGACCGCCGACATGAAATGTGCGTCCTTTTCCATTATCGGAATGTCGCCACCGAAGCCCGTAATCGAGCCAACGGATGGATGGGCGCCGAACTTTGCATAGATCTGCACATGGCTCCCGCCGCCGACGAAACGGTTGAAGAAATGCCGCGGCTCGGTCATCGCATCCGCCCGGCTGAAGAGCTGATAAAAGCCGCCATAGGCAAGGGCGATCCAATAATCCCCAACCTCCCGACGCTGATCGAACAGCTTCATTTCCCGGTAAAGATCGCTTCTTGTGAATGCGATGAAGTGTGCCGGGTCGCGGAACACAAACGGCATGTAGGCCAGATTGATCGCGCCATAGTGACGAGGTGCCCCGGTCCACAACGCCAGTTGAACTCGTGGCGGTTCGGCCAATGCCTTCAGATCATCACTAGTTCCAAAGACGATCCGAAGATCGCGACTGCCGAGGCGGCCGGCCGTGTTGCTCAGTGCCTGCGCGCAGGTGTTTGCGGCGGTGCCTGGCCAGACTTCGACGAATACAACCGGCTCCGCTTGCGCGACCGACACGGCCGGCGGCGCGATCAAGGCGACAGCTAGAGCAAGCGCTTTCCAATTCATGGTGCCAGACCGCCTGAATCGAGGCCGCAGGATCGATCCCCGGCATTAAGGCTGCGAATTCGTTGCCTTTCGGCTTTGTTCGGCACGCGGGTTTTGCTTCTCGGCAGCACGCGCGAACTTTCCCGCCTCGTGCCGTTGCTTCGGGGGCAGCTTGCTGAGAATTTCCGACGGCAACGGAACACCGGGTGTGCCGCCGCCCAGCGATACGAGTTCGTCGAATTCGGCGACCGTCCAATAGTCGTGCGCCTTGGTAAGTGCCGCACGCCAGCTTGCCGCGACGAGTCGCCTACGGTCGAACGGAACGACCTGCAAGCCCGCCTGCTTGAGCTTGTCCAGCGTGGACTGCTCCTGCTGATAATTCGCCGCACTGCAGGCCGCCGCGGCGGCCTGGATCCATGCCACAATGGCCGAACGCTCTTGCCCCGTGAATCGATCGGCACTCTTCAAATGACTGTCTCGGAGCTGAAACACGATCGGAATGACGGCGGACGAGATCAGATTAACATAACGAGCTGCCCGATCGACGCCGATTTCGAAAGCGGAATTGAGCGGCGCTTCGACAATATCGACCAGATGATTGCCTTGGCTCATCTTGGTGACATCGTCACGGTAATCGAAATTCGAATCCATTTTGGCGAGCAGAAACCAGGGAACAATCCGGGCGCCCACGTCCAAGTAGAGGTTGACGCTATGCGGATCCCCGCCGATGTAGCGACGGTAAAGATGCTTCGGTTCGGTCACGGCTGCAGCGCGGCTGAACATCTGGAAAAAGCCGCCATAGGCAGTGGCGACCGTATCTGACAGCGTGCGCTTCTCCAGCCGATGATAGAGATCGCTATGCAGATAAATCTGAAAGTGCGCGGCATCGCGGAAAGCGAAGGGGATCGCGGTCATGTCCAGCGTATTCTCGCGCATATCGAGCCAGACATAGGTCACCTTCCGGTCGAGATCGTCCGCGAAGGAAATCAGTTTGACCTTGGCATTCGTCGCGTTCAGCCTGTCGCGCGTATCCATCAGCACGCGAGCGCAGTTCTCGGCCGAGCCGTTCTTCTCTGGAACGACGATATCGATTTCGCGGCTGACATTTTGGGCAAATAGAGGCAGCGGCGCGAGCGCACGAACAAGCGACACCCCAAGCAGGAGAGCGAGGCGAAACGGAGCGGACATCTGGGCGAGCCTATTTTGCCAGAAGACGATCGATTTCTTTGCGTGTCTCCGATCCGCTCATGCTGAAGCCGGAGTGGCCGAGATCACCGTCGTTCTTTCCGCCGGAATTGCCGTTCTGGCTGTTCATGTAGTTGTCGTAGGCATTATCGGTGCCAGACGGCTGCGACTCGGCTTGGGACGACTGTGGCGGGGATGAGACACTGACCTGCGGCACGGCCGGGACGGGCGGAGCGGCGCCAATATTGTCGGGGACAATGCCGCCGCGCAGCTTGGCAAGCTGCTGATCGATATCGTCGCGATCGGCGCCGGGCGGCATCGAATCGCGCGCCTTCTGCAGGCTGTCGATCGCGGCCTGCCGCTCCCGCGCGTGGTCATCCGGCTTATAGGCGGGATTGCTCAGGGCCCGGCGCAATCGATTGCGCAGGCTGTTGGGATCGGCATCTGCCGCGGCGCTCGGACTTGTTTCGGCGGCAGGGTTATTTCCGCCCGGGTGACAAGGATTGCCGTGCTCGTCCCAATAGCAGTCCGGTTCCTTCTCCGCCGCGAACGGGTTGGGTTTGTTATAGATGTTCTGGTCGCCATAGCGCTTCCGGGCATCTTCGACGCGGTTGTCCGGGCGGACGGCGGCATATTGCTTGCGCGCTTCGATCAGGTTGCGCTGAATGATGGCGATGTTTTTCCGGTCGCCACAGATCGACAGGTAAGAAATAGCTCTCTCATAAAGCGGAATGGCCGATTCGGGGTCCCAGTGATTCGTTCTATCGTTCCCTTCCGCATTCATCTGCGTGGCCGTCTGCCAGTTGCGGTGGCATTGCGCGGCCCGCGCGCGCCGGCGCGCCTGCTCCGCCGCATCCTGGCGGGCCTGCTGCTCGCGCTCCGCTTCGGCCGCCGACTCCATCAGGGAGCCTAGTGCCCCGAGGGCGGCCGCCCCGGCACCTAGCCCGGCGGCCGCGTTACCACCGCCGCCACCGCCTCCAAACCCGCCGCGTGAACAAGGCGCGGTGGTCCAGCCGTTGTTTTTGCCCCCGAAATTCACGCCGGGACCCAGGCATTGTGCAAGCGCCGGTTCGGTTCCAACGAAAGCGAGGATGCCCAGAGCCACAGAAGCCCCGGCGTAGAACGTCAGCAGGTCCTTTGCCATAAGGTTTGCTCCCCCCGAAGCGGTTCAGAGATTATCGCAGCCCGCATAGCAAGCAAGTACCGGGTGGGCATTCCTAGGGTCCGAATTCAATTGAGCCTCAAGCGACGGTTGCGGCAATCAGAGCGCCAGCGAGGAAGTTCCTGGCGAGCTTGTCATAGCGGATAGCGATTCTTCGGAAGTCTTTCAGGCGGGCAAACATGCGTTCGATCAGGTTACGCTGCCGGTAGATCGCCTTGTTGTAGGAGATTGGCTGATTGCGGCTGGTAGTCGAAAGAATCACCGCCTTGGCGCGATCAGTAGGGAGCTTTCGCAAGCTGTTGGCGTCGTAGGCACTGAAAGGCGTTGTTCCGCAAGAAGCGCGCGCTTGGAAATCTCTCCGCCCGAACTGAGTGTTGCCGGTCCCTTCAGCTCGAAAAGATTACGCTCGAAGTGTTTTCCGATTCGCATCCGGGTGGGAAACGCGCCATGCAGCCGGCACGGTCGAGTTAAGATGCAACGCAGATCTAAGCGCAGGAGCTGCGCAACAGGTGAGCCCTACTTCAACCCTGCTACCCATAATGCAGTCAGCGGTAAGGCCACGATTATGGCAACACGAACCAGATCGCTAATGACGAACGGGAAGGCACCTTTGAATATATCGCCGATTCTCACTTTGGGCGCCAGCGAGCTGATAATAAACACATTCAGTCCGATCGGAGGGGTGATGAGCCCAATCTCCGTGACAATTAGTGCAATTATGCCGAACCACACCAGGACAGCATCTGGGCTTAAACCAAGATCGAGCGTAACCAGAACGGGTGCGAATACGGGCACCGTCAACAGAATCATCGCGAGGGCATCCATGACACAGCCCAGCACGAGATAGACGAGGATCATCAGTACAACGGTCAAGATCGGATCCAGCTGCGTCACACGAATCCAATCGGCGAGCGCCGTCGGGATCTGAGTCAACGCCAGGAACGAGTTATAAACCTCCGCACCGATCAGGATGAGGAACAGAAATCCAGTGATCTTCGCCGTTTCGAGGATAGAGGTGCGGAAGCCCGCCCAGCGCATGTTTCCCGAAAGTAGGGCGAATAAACCGGTAGCGACGACGCCGACCGAAGCACCTTCGGTCACCGAAAACCAGCCGAGATAAATTCCTCCCATCATCAGCAGAAAAATGGCAGCCACTGGCCACACGTCAGCGAGGCTGCTGATCCTCTCGGGCCATGACAATTTAGGCAATGCGGCCCCAGCCATCGGTGAAATTCGCACCGTGACCGCGATGACCAATATGTAGCCGACGACCGCCAGGATCCCCGGGATCACCGCCGCGCGGAACAGATCCAGTATCGACTGTTCCACCAGGACGGCATAGATGATTAGCGTGATCGACGGTGGGATGAGAATTCCCAGCGAGCCACCAGCCGCCAATGTTCCCGTGGACAGCGAATCCGAATAGCCGTGCCGCTTTAGCTCCGGAAGTGCGATATGTGCCATGGTCGCAGCCGTCGCGGTAGACGACCCACAGATCGTACCGAAGGCCGCACAGCTCCCGATTGCTGCGATCGCGAGCCCGCCACGCCAGTGTCCAAGCCAGGCACGCGCAGCTTCAAACAAAGATCTGGTCAGACCCGCCTGAATTGCGAACTGCCCCATCAGGACGAACAGCGGGATGACCGAAAGCGATTCACTCGCAGCGCGACCGTGGACCGAAGTCTTCAAGAACGCCATTAGCGGCTGCCAACCAGACACTAGGGCGTATCCCGCTCCTCCAACAAGGAGCATGGCGAGCGCAATAGGCATGCGCAGAAGAATGAGCAGGATCAATATCGCAAAAAAGAGAAGACCGATTTCGAAGTTACTCACTTCGAACCTCCCACCGCCTTCGTCATTACAGAGGCGATGCACGTAGCGGTGAAGACCACGGAACCGATGCTGGCACCCAGAAAACCGATCCATATCGGCAGGCCCAGCATCATCGATGTCTCTCGATGAAGCCAGGCATCATAGCCACCGGCCATGACACGCCACGTTAGGACTGCAATGACCACGCTGAATACGACGTTGTGCAACACGTCCAGGAAATTGCGCCATCGTGGGCCTATGACAAAGTTCAGGAGCTCCACGCTGATATGGGCGCTCTTGACCTGCGTGTAAGGAAAGAAGGCAAATACGACGATCCCCATGATGAGCTCTGCGATTTCGCCGACACCAAGCAGCGAACTGCCGAGGCCAATGAGACTGATGATGTTAGCAACGTTGACTACGGCAAGCAGAACAAGTGCGACCCCCGCGCCTATGGCGAGAATTTCGGCAAGGATCTCGAGGCGCGCCACAACACCGCTGATAGCACCATGCGACGATTCACTTTCGGCTCTCGGGTGCATGTGCATCAGGCCGGGTTACTTGTTCTGCTTTTCGATCCGCTGCAGGACCTCCTGGTAAATTCCTCGGGAATCGCCGGCCTTGCTGTTTGCAGAGATCCACTCATTCACCACGCCCTGCCCGGCCTGCCTCCATTTGCCGAGTTCAGCAGTCGGCAGATCCACGATCGTATTTCCGGCTTTGCGTGCAGCCTCGCGCGACTTTTTGACATCCTCGTCCCAGATTCGACCGAGTCGGCTCGCGAGTTTGATGCCCGAATTGTCGTCAATGACCTTCTTCAGATCGGTTGGCAGCGCGTCATAAGTTTTCTGGTTCATAACCAACATCGCCGGGGAGGTGCCGAACGACACTTCCGTGTGGCCCTTGACAAGCTCGTACAGTTTGAATGGTCGGGTAACGCTCCAACCGATGACAAAACCGTCGATCTGGCCGCGGGAGACAGCCTGCGCAATGTCGGGAAGCGGCACCGATATCGGCGTGCCACCCAGCGCCTCGATGGTCTGGCCGATCCACCGCGAAGCGACACGCACCTTCATCGCCTTCATATCCGTCAAGGTACGCACGGGCACCTTGGTGTGGAGCGCATTAGGATCGGTCGTATGGAGCGCGATCACCTTGACGCTGTCATACTCCTTCCTCAGCTCGCCTTCGTAGAGGCCCATCAGGACCGTGGATGACACTTCCGTGCTCGGAGATAGGAACGGCAGCTCCATGACGGAGGTCAGAGGAAATTGACCAGCGCTGTATCCCTGCAATGTCCACGCAAGATCTACGACCCCGTCCCTCACCTGTGCGTAAAGATCGCCGGGCTTTCCACCCAGCTGCATGGCCGGGTAAACATCCACCTTGATCCGACCAGCAGACGCTTGCTCGATTTTTTTGGCCCAGGGAACCAGGAACTGCTGATGAGCCAATGATTGTGGTGAGTTGAAGTGATGCAGCTTCAGTCGAAACTCTTGGGCTGTGCCACTGTCGGCCGAGGCAAGAAAGGAAAGCAATCCAAGTGCCGCAATGGTGATCTTGAGGAAACAGTTCATTAGAATCTCCTGCGACAGACTGAAAGCGTTGCTACTGCTTTTCGTTCAACTTAAGCTTCCGAACCAATTCGCCCCATTTTGTCTCCTCGCGATCGATGTCCGCCGCGTACTCCGCCGGCGTACTGGTCACGATGTCGGCGCCGTCGGCCGCGATGCGTCTACGCACGTCCTCGAGCTTCAGGATTTCATTGAGCGCCTTGCTGAGCTTATCGATGATCGGCCGCGGCGTTCCCGCGGGCGCCAGCAGCCCATATCGGAGCACGGCTTCGAAGCCTGGAACGCCAGACTCGGAAACGGTCGGAGTATCGGGGAGCAATGACGAGCGTTTGAGAGATGCCACCGCAATGGCCCGCAAGTTCCCGCCCCTGATATTGCTCAATGCGGGCGCGATCGTATTGAAGCCCACATTCACGTGGCCGGCGATGAGATCGCTCGTCAGCGGCCCTGTGCCTTTGTACGGAATAATGGTCATGTCGACTCCGGCGGCCGCTTTGAACATCTCGGCTGCCAGATACGATCCGGACCCGACGACCGGCACGCCTGCATTAAGCTTTCCCGGTTCGCGCTTGGCGTATGCAATCAGTTCGCTCAAGGATTGAACCGGCAGCGAGGGGTGTACCATCAGCACGACCGGTCCGGCCGCAATCAGTCCGATCGGAGAAAAGTCCTTGCGAGGATCATATCCGGCGTTCGGATACATGCTCGGATTGATCGACAGAATGTTTGTGTGGCCAAGCAGCAGCTCGTAGCCATCGGGCGCTGCTTTCGCTACCGCCCTGGCGCCGATGTTCCCGGCACCTCCGCCGCGGTTCTCCACCACGACCTGCTGCTTCAAAGCGTATGATAGCTTGTCAGCGACGATGCGCGCCACCGCGTCGGCACCGCCACCAGCAGGATAGCTGACGATCAGCATGATCGGCCTCGTCGGGTAATCGCTGGCAGCCGCCGGATTGATCAGCCCGAACAAGGCTCCCGTAATGGCAGCGAACGTCAACATCCAAGAAATCAGCACAGCCCGCATCGCAAGCCGGATCATGGTCGTCAATAGTGGCTGACTTCGCGCGCCCGAATGCCATCGCGTTGAGCCGGAGCGAACTGGTCCATATGAATTCAGGGCATCCTCCCTGGCGTTCGCAGTGTCGTCAGAGTTTGTTAACACTGTGTACTAATGTCAAGAGACACATTTCGGCGCAGACGACGACATCTCGTCGGTCACAAACCTCAATCCTCAGATCTGCTGTCCTTCGCCGAGGGGAATGTCGCGCATCGTGCTGGGAGCAAATAGCTCCTCAATTGCGACCTGGCGTTTGCTCAGCCCCTGCTCGTGTGCGTACTGAACTAGAGCCTGCAGAGAGGGACGGTTCTGTTCGACGCCGTAAGGGTACCAGTCCGAACCGAAGATTGCCCGCTCCTCGTCAATTAGGTGCTGGAACCACGCGGCGGAAACCTTCGGTGAGCCTGCTTCGAGAAGAAGCCGATAGCACTGGTCCTTGGCTGCGCAGAAGGCCTTATAGAGGCTGGTCGCCACCCATGGATCTCGTTCGAAAATGTCGCGCCGGATCACCACCACATGCATGATGGGATAGATATTCGTGCGACGGTAATAGTCCTGCTCGACTTCCCGATAGTTCGGGAACAATCTACCCACAGTAGGAGCGCCACGGCGAAAGGACAGCGGGTTGTTCGCCGTGAGCAGGAAGTCGATCTCGCCGCGCTCAAGCAGGTCAGTCAACTCAACACCCGGAGGAGTGTGAGCGAGTCGAACGCCCGGGGGAAGAGGGTGATCCAGGCGGTCCGGCCTGCTTTGGATCCATTCGATCTGATCGGGCGTGACGCCATACTCGTGCTGCAGCAGGCCGCGCATATAGACGGTCGCCGTTGCGCTGTACTCCGGAACGCCGCCGCGCTTGCCCGCGAGATCGGTTGGATGCCGGATGCCCTTGGTCGTGTTGATAAAAAAGTATGCTTGCCGAAACGCTCGGGATGGATAAACGGGCAGCGCAACGAAAGGTGCCTCGTCACGGCTCACGAGGATCGCGTGGTTGGAGAGCGACATCTCGCAGACATCGAACTCCTTGTAGCGCAGCATGCGCCAGAAGATCTCAGCAGGCTGCAAACTCAAATAGTTCAGCTCGATTCCCTCTGGCCGTATGGTCCCGTCACGCAAGGCTTGCATACGGTCGTAAGGGCCGCACGCAAACGTCAAACGCAAGCTGCTCATGCTCATTCCTGTTCGCTGGCATTGGGAGCGAGCGCATCATGCGCGCGCCGGGATCGGTCGGCGGCTTAGTCCGCGGCGATCGCAATCGCTTCGATCTCGATTTTGAGCCCTGGGCGGGCCAAACTGGCCACACCGACAGTCGACCGGGCAGGAGGATTGGTCGGGAAGAACTCTCGAAACACCTCGTTCATGGCCTCGAAGTCCGACAGAATGTCGGTCATGAAGATGGTCATCTTCACGACCGACCGGAGCGAAGCCCCACCAGATGCTGCAACATTGCCGACGCGCTCCAGCGCCATCCGAGTCTGCTCTCGGATATCCGGGCTGAATTCTCGCGTCATCGGATTGGCTCCCGTTTGGCCCGAGCAGAAAACGAGCCTTTCCCACCGGATACCGGGTGAGTACGCTTGGCCCTGTCGGAGGCCCGTGCTGGGAATGAGAACTTCCTGATTCATTTGATATCCTTTTTTGATTTTCTGGTCTCGCGGAGGGAGCTTGCCCGCTTCTTCTGCCCATTCTCGCTCAAAGCGTGCTCGAGCTCCTCGAGCAGCCCATACAGACGACGCAGACGGTCCGCTCCGAACCGATCGCGGATCATTGCGTACTGTCTTTCGGAATTCGGGCCTTCACTCTGGATGAGGTCGCGTCCGCGCCCTGAGATAGAAATGAGGCTGCGCCGCTGGTCGCTCTTCTGGACTCGCCTTTCGATAAGCCCGCGCGCCTCCAGGTTCTTTAGAATGCGGGAAAGGCTTGGCATCTGGAGGTAGGTGCGCTGAGCGAGCGTGGTGACATCAACAGGGCCGGAATTGAGCAATGCACGAAGAGTCCGCCACTGCTGCTCGCTGATTCCAGCATGGCGGTGCAGGGTTCGGAAATAGACCATGACCGCTTCGCGGGCGCGCAGAAGAGCCATGGGGAGGGAAAGATCAAACGGGCGAATCTGCGCGGACCTTTTCCGATCCCTGGCTCCCGCGGGCTTGATCGTTTCGGACGTGGCACGTGCAGCGTCCTTCCATCCGACATGTTTACCAATTGTCCGCATGGGGTGTCCCGCCCTCTCAGAAATCAGGCGATCGTAATACGCCGAGGAGAGGGATGAGGCCAAGCGGCTGCGCCTCATACGGGTGGACTCCGAGCTGTTTGCCAGGGACAAGTGCTACATCCCGCCCTGTCTGAGCCTGGCAGTAGCATCGGTGTTGACTTGGCCATCCGGATCGATGACGACCCCGTATTGATCGCGCGCTGCGTCGCGCGTGATCAGCTCTTCGCGCACGTCGAACGCCACACGCTCAGGATCGCGGGTCAGCGGGTCTCCGTAGCCACCCCCGCCTGGAAACTCGACAATCAAGCGTTCCCCGGCCGGAATCGTTTGGCGACCCATTCCGTTGAGAGTAGCACCCGATCCGAGGGTTAGACGTCCCGTGGCACCCGCGCCGCCACCATCTCGTCCGCGTGGAGGATGCTTTACCCGATCAAAGGTCGCTGAAATCGTGAACGCGGCCCGTTCACCATTCTCGACCTCGATGACTTGACCCAGCCCGCCTCGCCAACGGCCCGCTCCGCCAGAGTTGGTGCGGTACTCCTTACGCCAGAAGATCAGCGGGCTGATCGACTCCGTAACCTCGACCGGAACGTTCTTGACCCCGCTGGGATAGGAAGTGGCCGATAGTCCGTCCTTTGACGGTCTCGCACCGGCGCCACCACTGTGAAAACTGTTGACGTTGAACGCAGTCGCATTGCTTGCTCCCGCCAACATCTCCGTTGAGGTCGCCGAGCGCGAAAGCCGCAGCGTCCATACGCACGACGTTCCTTCCGCCAGCACGCCTCCTCGTACCACCTGTTGCAGACATCCCATCACCGTGTCGGGAACCATCTGGCCAATCATATGGCGCGCCGAAACCGGCGCGGGGTATTTCGGGTTCAGGATACAACCTTCAGGGGCCGTGACCCGAATGGGCGCGAGCGAGCCTGCGTTCTTTGGAATACGCGGAGCGACCGCGCAGTGCACGGCAAATGAAGCATAAGCGTGCGTATAGCAAAGTGGCACATTCACGCCGTAGGAGGACAACGGACTGCTGCCATCGAAGTCGATCAGAATGCCGTCGTCATTCACAGCGAGTGTGGCGACGAGCTCGACCGGATGCTCCACACCATCGATTGTCATCGAACTGCGATACTTGCCGGCTGGCAGGTCTCGAATCGCGGCAAGCATGGCTTCGCGCGAGTGGTGAATGATATGCGCACCAAGTTCATCCAATGAGTCCAGCTGGAACTCGTCCATCATCACGTCCAGCTGCTTGAGGCCGGTATTGTTCGACGCCGCCAGGGCATAAAGGTCTCCCTCGACCTGGTCGGGCTCCCGCACATTGGAACGAACAATTTCCAAGAGCGACTTATTGATCCGACCCTCTGAGGCCATGCGCATGATCGGAATCAGCAGCCCTTCATGGTAGAGTTCCCGGCCCTCAATACCTAGGCCGAGCCCACCGATATCGACCACGTGCAGC